>JAIRXO010000223.1 GCA_031268255.1 Spirochaetaceae bacterium | reverse complement strand
GATCTGGAAGATGACCTTAAAAAACGGGGAGGGCGGCTTGTAGACGCCACTTGCCCCCATGTGCGCTCAAGCCAGATGAAGGCAAAGCAGCTTGCCGAAGCGGGGTATCATATCTTTCTCGCCGGGGAAAGGCGGCATGGCGAAATCATCGGCATACAGGGTTACGCGGAAAAGGGGCGGGGCGCCTCCTGCACCATTGTGGCCGGCGTGGAAGAAGCGGAAGAAGAAGCTCGTCTCCTTCACGAAAGGGAAGGGGATATTTCCTGCGCCCTCCTTGCCCAGACGACCATTTCTCCTGAAGAATACGAAAAAATAGGCAGCGCCATACGGAATTATTTTCCGGCCCTCATGGCAGTCAATACCATCTGCGGCGCCACCAGGGACAGGCAGGAGGCGCTCAGGGAACTCTGCGCCCGGGCCCAGGCGGTCATCATAGCCGGCGGCAGGGAATCGGCCAATACGCGGCGGCTTCTTGCCATAGCCCGGAATTCCGGCGTCCCCGCCTGGCTTGTTGAGACTCAGGCGGATCTGCCCCCGGAAATATGGAACTATGCCGTTGTCGGCCTCAGCGCCGGCGCTTCGACGCCGGACAGCATCATTCTGGATATTGAACGGGCCCTGACAGGCCCGCCTGATTCGCCGCGGGGTATTAGGTGATTCGCAAGAAGCGGGAGGATTTTTGAAACTGTAGGCGATTGTTGCACAGTTTCCGGTAATTAAGTATGATGATCCCTATGGAGAACTCCGTAGCTACAGGTAAGCGCCTTGAGGCAGTGGAACTGTCCAGGGCCTTTGACCCGAAAAGTTTTGAGGACCGCATTTACGCCCTCTGGAAAGAAAAAAACGCCTTTGCCCCTCCTCAAAAAAGCAGGGGGAAAAAATCCTTTGTGGTCGTCATTCCTCCTCCTAACGTTACCGGCGTACTCCATCTCGGACACGCCCTCAACAACTGTCTGCAGGATATAGTTATACGCTATCACCGTATGCGGGGTGATGATACCCTCTGGGTTCCCGGTACGGATCACGCGGGCATCGCCACCCAGAATGTGATGGAAAAGCGGCTCAAGGCCCAGGGTAAAAGCCGTCATGATCTGGGGCGGGAAAAATTTATCGAAGCCGTATGGGAAATCAAAAAAGAACACCACGCCGTTATTTCGCGGCAGCTTGCCCGCATGGGTTCCAGTGTCGACTGGAACAGGGAACGCTTTACCCTTGACGAGGGGCTGTCCCAGGCGGTGCGGGAGGTTTTTGTTACCCTCTACGAAAGGGACCTCCTGTACCGGGGAAACTACCTGGTCAACTGGTGCGGTTCCTGCGGCACCGCCCTTTCTGATGATGAAGTGGAACACGAGGACACGCCGGGAAGGATGTACCGCATACGCTATTCTGTACCGGAAACAGGGGGCTTTGTCGAAATCGCCACTACCCGGCCCGAAACCATGTTAGGCGATACCGCCGTGGCGGTTCATCCCGATGATGAACGTTACCGGCATCTTGTGGGCAAGGCTGTTGAACTCCCCCTTACCGGGCGGCGCATCCCCGTCATCGCCGATACCTATGTTGACAGGGAATTCGGAACCGGCGTGGTAAAGATTACCCCGGCCCACGATCCCAATGACTGGGAGGTCGCCAAACGCCACGGGCTTGAGGCGATTAACATACTTACCCCCGACGGAAAACTCAATGCCGCCGTTCCCGAAAAGTACCGGGGCCTTGATGTCAGCGCCGCCCGGGAGGCGGTACTCCGTGACCTTGAGGCCGGAGGCTTTTTTATAAGTGACGAACAAATCACCCATGCCGTGGGCCACTGCTACCGCTGCCATACGGTGATAGAGCCTTTCCTTTCGGAACAGTGGTTTGTCAGGATGAAACCCCTGGCGGACAAGGCCCTGGCCGCCTGGAAACGGGGCGAGCTTGTTTTTTATCCCCGCAAATGGGAAAACACCTATCAGCACTGGCTTACCAATATACGGGACTGGTGCGTGAGCCGCCAGCTCTGGTGGGGCCACCGCATCCCCGTCTGGTACTGCGGCGACTGCGGCAAAATCACCGTGTCCAGGCAGGACCCGAGGGCCTGTTCCCACTGCGGTTCAAAACATATTGAACAAGACCCCGATGTGCTTGACACCTGGTTCTCAAGCTGGCTCTGGCCCTTCAGCACCCTGGGCTGGGAACATCTCAATAGCGGCACAGAGGACCTCTCCCGTTTTTATCCTACCAGCGCCCTGGTTACCGCCTACGACATTATCTTCTTCTGGGTGGCCCGGATGATTATGGCTGGCCTTGAATTTACCGGACAGGTTCCGTTCAGGGATATTTACATACACGGACTCCTGCGGGACAAACAGGGCCGCAAGATGAGCAAGAGCCTCGGCAACGGCCTTGATCCCCTGGAACTGGTTGACGAGTACGGCGCCGACGCTCTTAAATTCACCCTTGCTTTTCTGTGCGCTCAGGGCCAGGACCTCCTTGTGGACAAGGAGTCCTTTAAGCTGGGGTCCAAATTCGCCAACAAGGTCTGGAACGCGAGCCGTTACATACTCATGAACCTCGAAGGCAGGACCCTTACGGAAAATCCCGCCCTGCTTCCGGTTGACAGGTGGATATATTCCCGGCTTAACGAGGCGGCGAAGAACATGGAGGAGGCCTTCCTTTCCTACCGTTACAATGACGCGGCCCAGACAGGCTACGAATATTTCTGGAATGATTTCTGCGACTGGTATGTGGAGGCCACAAAACTTTCCATGAGGGAAGGGGACGCCGTCGAAAAGGACAGGGCTACCACGGTGCTTCTTGATGTGCTTGCCTTGTCCCTTGCCCTCCTTCATCCCCTGCTTCCCTTTATCACCGAGGAAATATACGGCAAGCTGCCCACATCCACAGGCGGACTTTTAATCACATCTTCCTATCCGTCATATACCGAAGGCGGCACCGACAGAAAGGCCCTTGAGGAATTCGGCTTTCTAAAGGAACTGGTGCGTCTTGTCCGCACCCTGAGGAGCGAATGTACCATAAGCCCGGACAGAAAACTCCGCGTTCTTGTACGCGCCGGAGCGGAGCGGCGGACCGTGCTTCGCGCCAACGGAGAACTGGTTAAACTTCTCTCCGGCACAGGCGTTCTTGAAGAAGAAGCCCTGACGGAAACCGCCGGAGAGACGAGGCCCCAGGGTTCCATAGGACTTGTGGGAGAAGGCTTTGAGGCTTTTGTGTATATCGCCGAGGCTGTGGATATGGCCTTCCTCAAAAATAAATTCTCTAAAGAAATCGGGAAGGACAGAAAATTTATTTCCGCTCTGGAACAGAAGCTCTCGAACGAGGCGTTTATAAAAAATGCCCCGCCTGAACTTGTCGAAGGCGAAAAGAAAAAACTCTTGGAAGCCCGCAAGCGTACCGGCAAGATAGAAGCCTATATCCGGGATATGGCGTAAAAGTTCAGGCGGAAGAGCAAGGAGAATCAGGCAGTGACTACCGATGAGATGCTTATCCTCAAGGGAACCCATCTTGCGCCTTATATGCAGCTCGCCACAGCCCTCATTGGCAAAGTCCGCGAAGGCGGCGGTAATATGTTCCGTCACCAGCTTGATACCATGGCCACGCTCATAGACTACGGGTATATAGACTCAGTTCTCCTCAAGGCCGCGGTGGTCCATGACCTTATTGAGGATGTTCCTGACTTTAACCACAACCTGCTCTTGTCAATTGATTACGAAAGTCCTGCCGTATATGACCTGGTGCTGGAAGTAACCAGGCTCCCCCTCGAGACCAAGGCCGATTTTCTTACCCGCATATTAAAAACAGGAACCCATTCGGCCAAGGTACTCAAGGTGGCTGACCGCATCTCCAACATGATAGACCTGGGCTTTGTCCTTAATACTGAATTTATAATCCGTTATACCGAAGAAACAAAGCGTTATGTGTTCCCCATCGCCGACGAGGTCGATCAATCCATGCTCGCCGAACTTAAATCCCTGGTAGAATCCCGGAAGACCTATATTTCCGCCCTGACGCGGTAACCTCCCTGACGCGGTAGTCTATACCAGATGCTTTTCCTTCCATTTGCCGCTCTTCCAACGGAAAAGAAAAAAGCCGCCCCTGACAAGCCATTCACAGACCATGGATATCCACACGCAGATAACCCCCATGCCGAAAAAACGGGCCAGGGCATGGGCAAAGCCAACCCGCACAAACCACATGGCCAGGGCCGCCACCACCATGGTATACGCCGCGTCCCCCGCGGCCCTCAGCGCATAGGGGAGGCAGTAGGCGAAATTCCAGATAAAAATCGCGGCGGTGCAAAAGACGAGGCCGCCCTGACGGGCTATGCCAAGACTTTCCGCCGACAGCCTGAAGAATCCGAAGAACACGGGCATAAAAAGAATGAAAGCCAGGTTGAGTATTCCCATGATAAGGTAACTGAAGAGTACAAGTTTTTTTGTATAATGCACTGCCCCTTTGGCATCACCCGCGCCTACGCACTGTCCCACCACGGGCATCATGGCCGTCGCCACGGCCAGACCGGGAAGATTGCCTATGGTCATGATGATGTTCGTAACCGCGTAACCCGCTATGGCCGCTGTTCCGAAAGTTGACACAAGGCGGGAGAGGGAAAGTTTTCCGACCTGGAAAAGGGCTCCCTCGATACCGTTTGGGACGCCTATTTTGAGTATGCGCTTTATCAGCGGTATGTCAACATGAACGCGGAATATGCCTTCCAGACTAAGGGGCGTTCCCCGGGAACGATACAACATTCCCAGAATGATAAGGGCGGCGGCAAAGCGGCTCACCAGGGTAGAAAGCGCCGCGCCGGCGACGCCCCACTTAAATACAAAAATAAACAGAGCATTGCCGATGACATTCAATATGTTGACCAAAAATGAAATCCCCATACCCACACTGCTGTTTCCCATACTTCTGTATAGGGCCGAACCGGCGGTACTCAGGGCGATAAAAGGGTAACTCATGACGGTAAAGAAAAAATATCTTTCCGCCTGAATCATGATGCCCGGTTCTATATGCCCATAGATGCCGCGAAACACCACGCTTCTTGCGGCAAGCATGACCAGGGAAAGGCCCCCCGATAAAAGCGCCACCGTGTAGATGAGCTGCCTTGCCGTGTTTGAGGCGCTTTTGCCGTCTTTCTTTCCGAGAAACTGACTGCATACCACGGCTCCTCCCGAGGCGAGAAAGGAAAAAGCCTGGAGCAGCACAACATTTATGGAATCGGCCAGCGAAACACCGCCGACAGCTTCTTCGCCCAGATAGGCGACCATGACGGTATCAATGATTCCCATGAGAACGATGAGCAGTTGATCAATAACAATGGGCCATATCAAAACCAAAAGCTGCCGGTTTGTCCACCGGGGCGCTGAGAGGCCTGACAGAACAGGGGTATTCACTTTCTGTTATGGTATAAACTGATTCGGGTACAGTCAATGACCGGAACCGCGCCGTCGCGCCGCAAATAGTCGTAACCCGCTCCCCAGGAACCCGGCGCGTAAAATTTATAAAATTTTTCTTGACACGGCGGAAAAAGGGTTTTACAATTATGGGAACGTTCCCGAAAGGGGAACGTTCCCATGGAGTTTTTGAATGGTAACTATTGTTGATGTCGCCAGAGCGGCGGGGGTATCAAAATCCACAGTATCCAGGGCTTTTACCGAGCCCGCTTCCGTGCGTCCCCATACCCTGCAGTGCGTTACCCAGGCCGCCAAATTGGTTAATTATACGCCCAATGCCATTGCCAGGGCGATGATCACCAAAAAGACCGAGAATATAGGGTTCATTATTTACAATCTCCAGGCCCCGGCCATCATGAATCCCTTTTACGGACCCATACTGGAAAGCGTGGTCGAGCTTATGGCCCAGAGGGGTTACAGCATTTTTATTTCTTCCGACGCGGGGCTTGCACATAATTCAGGCGAACTCATGCTGCGCAGGCAGGTCGACGGGGTAATACTTGCCTCCCAGACCAGCGCGGCAATAGTAAAAAGTTTTACCGGGCGGGGTATTCCCGTGGTGCTTCTCAACTACCACATCAATATGGGCGGGGTGTACAGCATACTGTCCGATGACGCCGGAGGCATCATGAACGCCGTCCGGTATCTTTTTGACGCGGGGCACAGGAGCATAGGCTTTATCGAAGGCCGTTTTACCCGGTTTATTGTCAGGCGCAGGCATCAGGGGTTTGCGTCTGCCGTAAAGGCGTATGGGCTTTCGGTCATGCCTGATTTCTGCGCCGAGGTGGAGCCGGTCATAGAAGATGCCTTTGACAAGGTATACGCCATGCTGGGACGGAAAAAACGGCCTTCGGTTCTGCTTTGCACCAACGACGTGGTGGCCGTAGGAGCGGTCAAAGCGGCGCTGCGCCGGGGTTTGAGGGTTCCTGAGGATATATCGGTGATTGGGTATGACAACAGCGAACTCTGCGCGGCCTGTCAGCCGGCGATCACATCCATCGATACCAATACCCGGGAACTGGGAAAGATGGCAGTTGAGTATCTCTTTAAACAAATAAGGGGAGAAAAACCTGAATCAACAACGGTTACGGTGGGAACCCGCCTCGTCGAGAGGGAATCGGTTGCCATAAAAAGTAATCAGTTAAGGAGGAGAAGATGAAGAAAAGAACAGTAACGGTCTGTGTCCTGCTTATGCTCGCCGTCCTCGGCGGACAGACATTCGGCGGACCCAGTCGCGACAGCGGAGGAACGGTAACCCTCAATGTGGCCACAGCCGGCGATACCAATATGCTGGAATTTTTCCAGAACTATATTGGTCCCGCCTTTACCGCGAAGTATCCCAATATCAGGCTCAATGTTGTCGGTACAGGCCCCGGTGATGATGGTTCAAGGACTATCTATACCAAATGGAAGTCACAGCTTGATGCGGGACGTTCGGGCTGGGATATTGACGTGGGCTGCGTCAACGAATCCATCATGGCCGAGATGATCAACGACAGGGTCATTGAGCAGTATGTGCCCAGCATCAGCAACGCCAGGTATGTCAACACCAGAGCGTCCGAATACGCCCTGGGAACTCCGGTAAGGAACTATGTGGTCCCCCTGTTCCAGTCCCAGATAGTTCTTGCCTACAACCCCCAAAGGGTTGCCAATCCGCCAAGGAATTTTAACGAGCTTGAAACATGGATCAGGGCCAACCCCAACAAATTCGGCTATAACGGCGTAGTGGGCGGCATGAGCGGCGTGGGCTTTACCGCCGCCTGGCTGTATGCCAAGACCGGCGACTATCAGACCATCGCGGTCGGTCCGTACAACGAAAGCATCATCAGCAGGTGGACTCCGGTAATCAAACAGCTCAAGGACCTCCCTGTAGTCATTACCCAGGGCAACGCGGGTACTCTGGACATGCTTAACCGGGGCGAAATCGACATCGGTCCCGTATGGGTCGATATGCTTCTTCTCTGGAAGGCCGATGGCCGCATGAATCCCAATATCCGTATGCTGCTGCCTGAACCAGGTATGCCCGGACAGCCCATGTACATGGTCGTCGGAAGCAAGGCCGCGAACATTGAGGCCGCGAGGCTTTTCTGTGATTTTATAGCCGATCCCGCCGTACAGGCTGAATTTGTGGTCGGTAAGTACACCTGGTATCCGGGAGTGGATTCGGTGGCGGTATTTGAACAGTGTACCCCTGAGGCGAGGCAGCTCCTCTTTACCGAAATTACCGCCGAAGAGATTGCCAGAAAGGGCCAGGCCCTGCCCCTGTCCGATTACATGAGAGAGATGCAGAGGCTTTACGCCGAAATCCGTTAATGACGGAAGGTTCATTTAAGGAAGCTGCCCGAAAGGCTAAAGTTTGGACAGCTTCCTTCGTATCCCCAATGGAGTGAAAGAGGTATGAGCGATATAACCAAGACCATGTCCCGGTACCGCCATGAAAAAACGTTTTATATAGTACTCGGAGTCCTCATTGTACTGCCGCCGGTGCTTATCATCAGTGTGGAATATATTTATCCCTTTCTCCTTTCGTTTCTTTCGAGCCTCCATGTAAAGGGGGTTCTTTCGCTTGAAAATTACGCCTATGCCTTCAGGGTATACGGGAGGGACATTTTATTTACGGTCTATGTTTCCGTGCTCTCCCTGATATGCGTCATGCTTGTCGCTGTTTTTTTGGGAGGGTATCTGACGATTAAGGCCAACAGGATAATAGAGTTTCTGTTCAAGATACCTCTGTTTATTCCCTTTGTCGTCGTAGGCCATGCCATGAGAACTTTTCTGGCTCCCAAAGGTCTTTTAAATTCGATGTTAAGCCAGATCGGCCTTGTCAATCTGGAAAATCCGCCCAATTTTATATACGGCGCCGCGGGCATTGTGATTTCCCTTACCTGGAAGCAGATGGCCTTTGCCCTGCTTCTTGTAATGTCCGCCTTCCGTTCTGTGGACGAGAGCTTCCTTGAGGCTGCCCGCAATTTTGGCGCGTCCACGTTCAGGCAGATAGTTGATTTTCTCCTTCCCCTTTCCCGGGGGAGCCTTGGCGTGGCGTCCATACTCATCGTAACTTCCTTCCTGCAGAATTTTTCGGTGGTGATGATGATGGGCAACTCAGGCGGCGCCAAGCATATCATGATTGATATTTATCACAGCATAACCTATCTCCAGAATCTTCCCCTGGCCAATGCCCTGGGGGTTATCTCCTATCTGCTCGCCCTGGGAGCGGCGGTTATCTACCTAAAAGAGGGGCTCAGAAAAGATGGCAAATAATCCTGTCAAAACCAAAGGGCCCCTGCGTATAGCCTTACGGCTCATGGCCTATGTTGTTACCCTGTTCATCGTGCTTGGTCCCCTGTCGGGTCTGGTGATATGGAGCCTTGCCATAAAATGGTACTGGCCTCATCTTCTTCCTTCTGAATGGGGACTTTTTTACTGGGCAAAGGCGTTTCAGGGCGAGCTTATGCGTTCCTTTCTCAACGGGGTAACAATAGCCCTTATCGTTACCGCCTTTGTGGTCCTCCTGTCCGTTCCCCTTGCCTATGTACTCGCCCGTTACCGGATACCGGTAAAGCGTTTTATTCTGGTGCTCTTTCTTCTGCCCCAGGCCTTTCCGTCGCTGCCGATTTTCGCCAACCTTTCGACGCTGTTTTACCGCTGGAACGTAGCGGGGAAAATGACCGGGGTCATCATGATTCATATAGGAGCGGCGTTCATTTATTCAATCTGGACCATGGTCTCGGTGTTTCAGTCCATACCCCTGGTGCTTGAGGATGCCGCGGCTTCGCTGGGCGCGCGGAGAATACGGACTTTTTTTGATGTCGCCCTGCCCCTTGCCGTTCCGGGAATAGCGGCGTCGAGCCTATTGGTGTTTCTCTATTCCCTTGATGAATTTACCGGAACCCTGCTCATAGGTTCTCCGTTTGTAAAAACCCTGCCGGTGCAGATGTATCTTGCGTCCATGGGATACGAGATGCAGATCGCGTCGGTAACCAGCCTCATCATCACCATACCGGGAATACTGCTCCTGGTATTCTTCGAGCGTTTTATGAAGGCGGAATACCTTTCCTCCTTTGGCAGACTGTAGACAGGAGGTCCCGTACATGACCAGCGTAACGATTGATACTATTGTTAAACGATACGGAAAAATAAACGCCCTTGACGGAGTTTCCCTTACCCTCAAACCGGGAACCATGACGGCGGTGCTTGGGCCTTCGGGCTGCGGCAAGACGACCATGCTCAGGTCCCTGGGGGGCTTTCTGCCCATAGACGGAGGACGCATATTTTTTGGTGATACCGATGTCTCCGCACTTCCGCCCCAGGACCGGGGTGCGGCTCTGGTGTTTCAAAATTACGCCCTGTGGCCCCACATGTCGGTTTATGACAATGTAGCTTACGGTCTGCGGCTTCGTAAATGCCCCAAGGAAGAAATAGACCAGCGGGTCAGGAAAATCGTCGCTCTTGTGGGCCTTGACAATGACGCCCTGGAAAAAGGCCGCAGGCCCACCCAGCTTTCGGGCGGACAGCAGCAGCGCGTCGCCCTTGCCAGGGCTCTGGTTATCGAGCCTGAACTGCTTCTTCTGGACGAGCCGCTTTCAAACCTGGATGCCAAAGTGCGTTCCCGGCTTCGGGTATACATCAGGGAAATACAGCAGAAGGTGGGCATCACCGCCCTCTATGTTACCCACGATCAGGAGGAAGCCTTTTCCATCGCCGATACCATTGTAATTATGAACAAAGGGAAGATAATGCAGACAGGGTCTCCCCAGGAGATTTATTCGCGGCCCGCCAATATGTTTGTCGCCGAATTTATAGGAGACAGCACCGTACTCACGGGAACCCTGAAGGATAACGGCTGCGTATCACTGGCGGATAATGAAATCAGCGGCCTTGAAATACAGGGCAATGACGGGCAGGCTCCCCGTGCGGGAGACAAGATAAATATCATACTCAGGGCCGCGGATATTAAAATTTTCCCCGCCGGAGCTGATGTGTCGGCCATGAACAATATACTGGCCCTTAACGCCGAAGTCGAAAGTTCCATGTTCATAGGTTCCCAGTACAAGAACATTATCAAATTCCACGAGCAGACCATCTTTGCCGACTGGGAAACGGACTGCGCCGGAACGAAGATAAAACTTGTTATTCCAAAGGACAAGATACGGCTCTTTAAGCAGCTTTGAATTTTTCGTCAGGGCGGCCTCTCCTGTGCCGCCTGACGTGCTTTTCCGGCCCCGAAAGGACAGCGTGGTGCTTAAAATTACTTTCATCAATGTAGGTTACGGAGACGCCATACTTCTTGAGAGCGGGGAAGGGGACTTCAGGATTTTTATAGACGGGGGCAGCGGTGAGGACGGGGAATTCTCGTCTCCTCTTGACGGCAGGATACGGAGTTCCGCGTATCTTGAACGCTTAGGCATTACCGAACTTGACCTTCTTGTTATAAGCCATTTTCACGAGGACCATGTCTGCGGCATAGAGCCCTTTGTCATGAACGGGGGCAGGGTCAGGGAGCTTTGGACGCCCTGGCTTGTGCCCCGGGAATTGCGGGGTGTGTGTCCCTGCCCGGATTTACTTTCGGTGAGTTCAAAAAAATTTCTCTCCGCCCTGAACAGCTATAATCGTATAGTTGAAAGGCTTTCCCGGGACGGGTGCCTTTTTAAGGAACTGAGATCCCCCCTGTACGATTATCCCCTTCCCGGCGGCATAAAGGCCGATGTCCTTGCGCCATCCCCGGATATCGCTTCTTTTTTTTCCGGGGCTCTTGAGTCCCTGTACCGCGCGGAGGGAGAGGACTTTGCCTCCCGGCTCGACTCTCTTGACCGGAAGATGAATGATTTTTCCATAGTGCTGCGTTTTGTCTGCGGGAACCTGGGAATATTACTGCCCGGCGACGCCTGCCCTTCCTCTGAGGCTATGGGTATGTGGGATAAAAGCCGTCTTGGAGCCCACATTCTGAAACTTGCCCATCACGGACAGGAGGACAGCATCTCGGACGATTTTATCCGCGCCGTCGCGCCGCAAATAGTCGTAACCTGCGCCTCAAGCGACCGGCGCTATAACAGCGCCAACCCCCTGGTCTACGAAAAAATAACGCGCATTGCCGCGGAACAGGGGCTTGCGCCCGAATTTATCTTTACCGGCGGTGTTCCCTCCACTCCGCCCACTCCCCAGGAACCCCACCCCCATCCCCGTCCCCGCCCGGCTCTGACTCTTGTGCTTGACGGCACGATAAAGTATTCTTTATAACGTTTTATGATTACCATGCAGTTTCTGCTCCTCTGCCTCATGGGTGTCGGAGTCCTTACGGAAAAATTCCACCTGGTTGACAATCATTCCAGAAACACCCTGAGCGGCCTGGTTATCAATGTCCTTCTGCCCTGCAATATCATCGCGTCGTTTACCGGCGGCAGCGCGGAGAATCTTTTGCCCCTGATCCTGGTGCTGTGTGTTTCCTTCGGCATCATCGTTTTCACCTATATATTGGGAAAATTTCTCTTGTTCAGGCGTTACGGAGGCGAACAAAAAAAAGTGCTTTTTTACGCCACCCTGATTTCGAATGCCTCGTTTTTGGGGAATCCCATGGCTGAAAGCATATACGGGTTCGGCGCCCTGACCTATGCTTCGGTGTACCTTCTGCCGGTGCGCATAACCCTTTGGACCCTGGGACTGACTATTTTTGCCGGCGCCGGAAAAAAACCGCTCAGGGTTATTTTTCATCCCTGCCTGGCGGCCACCTATATCGGGATACTTATTATGGCCGCCGGCCTTACGCTGCCCGAACTCCCCAGGCGGCTTGTGTTCAGTCTCGGAAACTGTACTACTCCATTTTCCATGCTGGTCATCGGCCACATACTCGCCCAGGCGGATCCGAAAAAAATGTTCACAAAAACCGTACTTTATTATTCGTTTATCAGGCTTGTTTTTATTCCCCTTGCCGTACTGTGCGTGGTGGTTCTGTTGAAGCTGGACCCGCTCTCCGCGGGAGTTTCCGTTGTATTAAGCGGCATGCCCGCCCCCACTACCGTCTCCATAATGGCCGATACCTATAACAGCGACCGGGAACTGGCCTCCCGGCTTATTTTTGTCAGTATGCTCTGTTCCCTTGTTACCGTACCTGCCCTGGCCTGGCTCCTCGGCCTCCTGATCCGGGTATAGCCCTTATCTACATAGCCCTTACCCTACAGTGCCCTTGCCAGTACGCGGAGCTGATACGAGGCCCATTGACAGATGAGGAGGCGCAGCCTTTCGTGGGGAACCAGGTCATTATCCAGGGCGGCTTCGGAAAGCACCATCTGGATAAAGGCCGGGTCTCCGTCGAGTTTTAGCTGGAGTATCCAGCGCGAGAGATGGGCGCCTTTCGCGTCCTTCATAAAGGCGCCGGCAGCGGCCTGGAGGGACCGGGCCGCCTGGAGACTCATGCCTTCGCGCTGCTTTTTTGCGCCCTGTTTCTGCCTGGCCGCCGCGTAAAACTCACAGGCCGCCTCAGCTTCGTCCTGGGCCAGCGCCGGCCCCAGTTCAGGATGTTCCAGATAACGCACCAGGACAGGATAAAATTGATTTTCTATATCGAGTATGCCGGCCAGGGCAAGAACCACTTCGTCCCTGAGATAGGGCGGAGGGTCCTCTGCCCGCAGAAGTTCAAGCAGGGCGGGAAGCGATTCTGTCGCGGCAAAGATGCCCAGGGCCGTAACGCCCATGATTTTAAGCCTGGGGTTTTTACTCTTGTGGATGATCTTTTCTATCTCAGGAATGGAATCCGCGTCGTTAAGATGGGCCAGGGCTATCATACATTCCCCGGCGAGCATGTAATCGCCTGACTTGAGTTTTGCCCTGAGCAGGGGTATGGCGGAAAAAAAGCCGTGGCCGCCCAGAATACGGGCGGAAATATAAGCCGTGGTATAGGGATTATTGGCAATATCGTCCTCAAGTATACGCCCCTCTTTTTCCGACAGGGTTTGGAGGGAACCCAGAGCCCGCAGGGATTCGGTACGCACCGCCAGACGCGGCGACTTGGTACGGTCAAGGAGACCCTTCTTTGCCAGATGAGAAGGCGCGCTGTGGAGGGCCTCAAGAAGCTCCTCCTCTTCCTGGGCGTCGCAGGTTTTTTCAAGTTTATCGAGAATGGTGATGGCCCGCAAATCCCTGAAGGAGAACATCACTTCCAGAGCGCCCCGGAGACTCAGCGCCCCTAACGAAACCATCTTCCGCTGCATATACAGCACCCAGCACAGCATCAGGACAAGAAGGCCGAAAAGGATTTTATAGGAAAGAAACACCGTAAAACCCAGGCGGGAAAGCAGGTCCAAAAAAAGACCGCCCAAAAAAGCGCCGCCGCCGCCTGATATGCCAAACACCAGGTAGTACAGTATCCCCATATTGAGCATCTGCTTCGCCGGAATAAGACCGAAAAAATACGTCTGGGCCAGACCTTCGGCTCCCAGAAACGCGAAACTGATAAGAAAATGAACGCTGGTAAGAAAGAGCATCACCTGGGCGGGAGATTCCATCATGGCGGGAAAAAGAAAAAGCGCGGGAAGGAGACTCACCAGCCCCGCGATGGTACAGGTTACATACAGAGGTTTGGCGCCGATACGGTCCACGAGGAATTTGGTAATCAGCCCCATGGTAAAAGCGCCAAGACCGCCGAACACCGTGTACAGGGAGACCATGCCGTCGCCCTGAAAGAAAACCTCCCGGCTGTAGACCACGACAAAAGCCCTGGCCAGGGCCGACGCGAAATTCACCGCGAGGAAAATCAGCAGAAAACGCTTAAAAGAACTCTGGGCAAGAGCTTCCTTTGCCGCGCCGAAAAAACCAACCGTTTCTTTTTCATCCGCCGCTTCGGGTTCGGGAAGTTTGGAAAGAAGATAGGCCCCAAATATCCCCGTTACTATACCTATAGTCATGATGACCGAATACAGAATCAAAGGCGGATTCCGGCCCAGTACCAGAGCCAGGGCAAAACTCGACGACATGGACACGCCGTTATTGATGACCTGTATCAGCGTAATATAACCGCCCCGGTCAGGACCGGATGCCAGCGCGTTCAGCAGGGGATTGTTGCCAATGGTTCCCACACCGCGCCAAAAGTGAAAACCAAAAACGCTTACCGTCATCAGAAGAAGCGCCGTGCCGTTGCGCCCCGCCGCCGCCGCGAAAGGCGCGAAAATCAGGGGTATCATGCAGATAACCCTGACCAGCCAGGCAAAGGCAAACACCTTGACAATAGGAAAACGTTTTACCAGCCCCTTTCCCAGCGGCGTAAAAAAGTACGCCCAGTACACCAGAGCCGAAAGCATGCCGATGACCGTCGAGGACGCGTTGAGCCTCATGGCGTAAATCGTAATGATGTTCCCGGCCAGGAGGGCGTAGGAAAACGAGTTGAGAATATTGAACAGGTTGTATAATTCCCGGGCCTTGTTGAGCCGGTAGGGAGAAAGTGGCCCGCTCATCATTTATAGCATAATCCCCGCGCCGGAGAAAGGCAAGGGAAAAAACCGCAAATGATAATTATGGGCGCATTTTTGCGTGCCGCCGGAACGGCGCGCCGTTCCGGCGGCACGCAAAAACCGGGCTTTCCGCTCCAATTCCTCGCAAAAAAGCGCCATACGCTTTTTTGCTGCGGGATTTCCGCTTCAATCCCTTGCGCGGAAGAACGATTCAGTCTAAACCGGCACATTGCGGCATTACCATGAAGCCGTCAGGTTTTTGTTTCGGGAGTTTCGTCCTGAGTTTTACGGTCATGCGGCGCTTCAGGTTCAGCTTTTTCAGCGGGAGGCTCAAGCAGAGGCGCGGGAACAGGCTTTGCCGCCGCGGCGGATGTGCTGACCGCGGCAGCCGTCGTAGTGGACGCGCCCGCCGCAACAGGCGCGGCTGGTTTTTCTTCCAGCGTTGCCGCGTCGTCAATTTCTTTAAGAATTTTGTCCTTGACCGAAACCACGTCGTCATACGCCTTTTTCAACTGACCGTAGAGCTTTCCCAGAGTGCGGAAGAATTTGGGCAGGTCCTCGGGTTTGACGAAGATGATGAGGATGAGTCCAATAAGAACCAGTTCAGAAAATCCTATGCCAAACATCAATCTTCTCCAAATTTAAATACCTTCGCCACAAACAGGGCGAAAAAGTAAAAAAACGTAAGCGGCAGGGCCACGCCAAGCTGGCTTACAAAGTCAGGCGGGGTGATAATGGCGGCCAGGACAAAAATGCCTACGATGATATACCGCGACGCGCGGAACACCTGTTTCCGCTTGAGTATGTTGAGCGCCAGGAGTATTTCCATAAGCAGAGGCATCTGAAAAGCCAGAACCGCCCAGAGGATGAACGAAAGTATATAGAAGATATTGGTCTGGTAATTGAGAAGAAAGCCCACGCTCTTGGGAACAAAATAGGGATTCGTCAGGAAACGCACCGCCAGGGGAACTATCTTGAAATACGCCAGATAGGAGCCAAGCACAATGAGAATGAGGCTGAAAACCAGAAAGGACAGAACAATGCGCCGCTCCCGCACGGTAAGGCCGGGGAAGACAAATTTGACAATGCCCAAAACATGGACGGGCAGGGAAATAATGAGTCCGGCTATGACCGTCATTTTAAGCTGGGCGATAAACCCCTCCGAAATGGAACTTATCACCAGGGTTTTTTCTACCACGCCGCTGACCTGGGTAAACTGTTCGGTAAAAATGGAGAGTATTTTTTCGGACAGGATAAAACTGATTACACAGGCAATAAGATAGGCAACCAGGGAAACGAATATGGAATTTCGCAGTTCCCTGATATGCTCTATAACGGACATGGATTTTTCCGAATTTCTGGATGCCATCAGCGCGTCCTCAAGTCCCGGTGCTGCTCATGCGGCGCTAGGGCAATGCTGATTAACTTGAGGCCAATCAGCATTGCCCTAATGTTTTTCTCGTTTTCCTGCGGAAAACTGCAAAAAACCATATTACAGTAACACTGATTTATTCGCATTCGAATAAATCAGTGTTTTTCTAGGCCTTTTTTTCCTCCACCGGCGCGGCTTCTTTCTTTTCGTCCAGTTCGCCTTCCTTCATGGCCTTGGAAAATT
>JAIRXO010000157.1 GCA_031268255.1 Spirochaetaceae bacterium | reverse complement strand
TCTAAGGAAAAAATATATTACCCCATTTGATATAGTTTTATATTTCCTGATATTTTCAATCTATGGAGAAATAATATTACCAAAATATAGAGAAAATATCACAGGCGATTATTTTGATATTTTAGCCTACGGTATTGGCGGGATTGTATTGTATTTATCAACAAAAAGAAATAAATTATAAAAAGTTCTTGCGGTGTATAACCGTTCTGTATATTTTTGGTGTTAAAGTACCTCGATATTCCGTTAAAGCACAGCCCTGAGCAGCATATATACGGCCGTTCCGCCGGCTATGCTCAGGAGCGCGTTCCGTTTCCACAACTGTGCCAGGGCGGTAAAGAGGGCGGCCACAAGGACGGGCAGGGCGTTCTGTGGATTCTCCTTTATGGGGCCGGAAATGGCGTTAAACGCCAGTACGGTCATGGCTGTCGGGGGAACTATACTCTCGATAAACGAAAGAAATTTAGCGGTCCTCTTTCCGGTTCCGTCTTTTCCACCGGCTTTCCCGCCGAACAGGATAAAGGGCAGGGTCCTGCACAGGAGTATCACGAGGCCCATGGCAAAACTGTAACAGACGGCCTGGGCTGTACTCAGCATTGGCTTCCCCTGTTTTGCCGCGTAAAAAACTGCGCGAGGCCAAGCGAGAGGGCAAGGGAACCGAGGAGGCTTATGCGGGAAGGGAGAAAGAAGGTCCCCGCTATGGCAATGAGGGCGGTGATGATAAAACCCTTAATCCTCTTTACCGCGAAGTACTGTTCAATCATGAGTACGATAAAAAGGGCTGTAAGGGCGAATTCAACGCCGCCCATGTCAAAGGGAATAAGGGCTCCGGCTATGCCCCCGACGAGGGAGCCGAATACCCAGTAGCTCTGGTTGAGGAGGGCGAGGGGGAAAAGGATGCCGGGGTCCTCATCCTTGAGGCCCGAATACAGGGCGAATGTTTCGTCGGTGAGGGCGTACATGAGGTAGTACCGCCGCCGGCCCAGGGTTCCAAAACGTTTTATCATGGAAAGGCCGTAGGCAAAATGCCGGGCGTTGAGGACAAACTGGAGCAGGCAGGACTCAAGGAGGCTTGCCCCTCCGGCGAAAAGCCCTACCGCAAGGTACTGGCCCGCCCCCGCGTACATGATGACTCCCATAAGGGCACTGAGCCACCAGGGATAACCCGCGTCTGAAAGAAGGAGGCCGAAACCAAAGCCTATGGAGAGGTAGCCGAGGAACACCGGGAAAGAATACGAAAGGGCCCTGGAGAAGGCGCCTCTTTTTTCAAAAGTTCCAGGCACCGCGGTCTCCGCGTACAGGTTCCGGGGCCTTTTCAAGGCCGTCAAGAAGGACCGCGATACGGCGCGCCGCCCTGCCCCGGTGACTCAGCGCGTTCTTCTCCCCATCAGAAAGTTCCGCCACGGTACAGTGTCTTTCGTCCAGGTAAAGCAGGGGATCGTAACCAAAGCCGCCTTCTCCCCTTGCCTCGCTGACTATGGTTCCTTCCAGAGTTTCCTGAACAAGAAAAAAACGGTGTTCGGAAAGAAAAAGAACCATGGCGCAGACAAAGCGGGCGTTCCGGTTTTGCTCTCCGCCAAGTTCGTCAAGGAGCAGTGCGTTTCTTCCGGCGCTGTCAAGTTTTTTCCCGCCCCCGCTTCCGTAACGGGCCGAATAGATGCCCGGCCTTCCGTCAAGAGCGTCCACGCAGAGCCCCGAATCATCGGCCAGCACAGGCTCCCCGACCAGGGCATACAGGGCCCTGGCCTTGATAAGGGCGTTTTCGTAAAAAGACGCCCCCGTCTCCTCAGGGTCAAATCCAGGGACCCTCGCGGCGGGCGTCATGATTGTATGCCCTGTCAGTACGGCGGCAAGTTCTTTCCGCTTGTGTTCATTCGCCGTGGCAAACCAGAGAGTCATAAATCTATGGTAACGGAAAAACCCGGAAAAATATAGACCAAGGAGGAGGGGGGCCTGTTTCCCCACTGCCGCCTGAGAGCGGAGTTTTGCACCGCAAAACTCCAAAACCAAAATATGCTCCGCATATTTTGGTGCTTCCGGCCCCCCTGCGCGGGAGCCTTGCTTCGCAAGTCTCCCGCTACCCCCCTATTCAGGGACGGTAGTCCGCTCTTGCCTGTTTTCCCCGGTCTTTGCAGAAAAGGGAAAATGCTTTATTTTATACAGATGAACACCGTCTCTCCGTTTTTTGCCGATATTATGAGCCCCCGTTTTAACAGCGACGCGGTTCTTGACCTTTCCCAGGGGGGCAGGGTTCTTATCATAAGCGATTTTCACATGGGGGACGGGGGCAGGGCAGACGATCTGTCGCGTAACGGACCCCTGGTATGCGATCTGCTTGAGCGGTATTACTACCCCCAGGGCTGGTATCTCATACTGAACGGCGATATTGAGGAACTCCAGCGGTATAACCTCGAAAAAATCAGGGCCCGCTGGCACAGGCTTTACGAAATTTTCAGCCTTTTTTCCTCGGCGGGGAGGCTCTACAAGACCCTGGGCAATCATGATGAGGCCCTGGTTTTCGAGAAAGACTATCCCTACGCCTTATACAACGCGGTGCGCATAGAGACCGGCGTTGTTCCTGTTTTTGTCTATCACGGCCATCAGTCCTCAAAGGTTTACTCAGGCTATAACCACGTTATACGCCTCCTGCTCCGCTATATAGTCAAACCATTCGGCATAAAAAATATTTCGTCGGCCCGCAGCCCCCACAGGCGCTTTCATGTCGAAAGGGAAGCCTATACATTTTCCCTTGCCCATAACTGCATTTCGGTCATAGGCCATACCCACAGACCCCTCTTTGAGTCCCTGGGACGCTTTGACTATATCAAATTCGAAATAGAACGGCTTTGCAGGGATTATCCGGGCCTGCCAGGTGAACAGCAGCGCCGTATTGCCGACGAGATCAGAACGCTCCGCTTTGAGATGGCAAAACTCAAACGTTCCGAGCGGCGCAGTGTACTGCGCCAGAGCCTTTACGGCGACGACATGGCTGTTCCCTGCCTTTTTAATTCAGGATCGGCTATCGGCAAGAAAGGCATCAACGCCATAGAACTGGACAGCGGGAGCATTGCCCTGGTCTACTGGTTTACCGAAGGCGAGGGCAAAAATTTTGTAAGCCGGGGGGGCTACCAGGTTGACAAATTAAGCGGGGGAGGCCGCATGAGGGCGGTGCTCAACAGGGACACCCTGGAATTCATCAAGGCGAAAATAGACCTTTTGGGCCGTTAGGGAAAACGGACCTCACGGAGAACGCGGAAAAGGACGATAAGATACTATAGAGGCGTTCATTAATTCGCCAACGCCGCCCCAAACGGCCTTGACGTATTTTAGAAGAAAGGACCATTATAGCATGGAAGGAGTATTACGGATGGCCGAACCCCGTATTATAGGCAGGGTCATAGTTTTATTGCTGCTTATCATCGTCCTCTCAGGCGGAGGGCTTTTCTGGTTTGACTATCTTAATGTTGTTGACGCCAAGGCTCTGCTTGCCCCGGTATACCGTTTTTTTGGCCTCGCCCCCCGTACCCAGAGTGAACTTGCCGATGAGGAATTTCTTTCCCTTGACGCCGAAAGATTCGCCGTGCGCCTTGAGGCCCAGGAACTGCGCTCTATGGAACTTGACCAGATGGAACAGGACCTTGCGCGGCAGCGGGAAGAAATCGCCCAAATGGCCCAGGAACTGGAGCAGCGGCAAAAAACGCTCGATGATCTGGACCAATCGCTTAACGCCAGGCAGATAGATGCCGATGCTAGAATAAGCAACGTTGAACAGAATGCCCGTGATCTTACGGGTATGCCCCCGGCGCGAGCGGTGGGCATAATCGCCGCGATGAGCGATCAGGACGCTATAGACGTGCTCCGGATGACCGAGGAGATAGCGGAGAGGGAAGGGGCAAGTTCCATTGTACCCTACTGGCTTTCGCTTTTGCCTTCGGAACGGGCGGCGGAACTCATGCGTAAGATGGCCGGCAGACCCCGATCACTTAACTGACTGTAACCGCCCGTAACCGGAATCATGGCAGCTTCTTCAATATGAAGAAGAACAAATGAGGAGGTTGGGCGGTGATTGAATTATCAGCCCAGATAGCGCAGCCCCAGGAGCCTTCCCGCGCGGATTCGCCGCTGGAATCGCTTGCGGGCCGCGGACCCGGCAGGACGAAGGACGCCAAGGAAAAAGACAAAACCGAAAACTTCGCCAGCCTGGTAAAGAACCTGCTGGAGAACGTAAAAAACGCCGCGCCGGGACTCGCGGAAGGCCAAATTCAACCTGAAAATACCGGAGAGGCGCTTAAACCAGGCAAAAACCAGGGCCGGAAATCAGCAACACTAACGATTATTCCCCAAGATAAGGACGGCCTCGCCCTTTCCAAGGCAAAAACAGGCCGTTCCGGGATTTTTCGTGATGAAACAGACGGAAATGAACGGCTGTTCCTTTCTAAACCGGAGGAAACAGACAGAAATACGGGGCTTATCGGGTCTATACGCCATGAACAGGAGACCCAGGACCTGCCTTTTCCGGTGGAAGAGGGGGATTTTCCCCAAAATGACGGGATTCACAGCCTCGCCGGCCTTATGCAGCGTAACGATGCCGGAGAGGCGGCAGGGTCAGGCAGGGACGCGGCCCTCAAGGACAGGAACGTCCTGTTCGCGGGTCTGCCCGGCAAGACAGGCAGGACCGAAGCGTCCGGCCAGGATCCGCGCCGGGGCCTTGCGGACCTGAACAAGGCCGGCAAAGGGGACCAGGAAGAAGTCAGGGACCGCCGCCGTGAACGGATCGCCAGGAGCCCTGGCGCCGGAAACCGTTTTGAGATTCGGGATTTCCGGGGAGACGCGGAAATAAAAAGCCCCTTGGGGAAAAGCGGTGATTTTGGCTTTTCCGGCCCCG
>JAIRXO010000135.1 GCA_031268255.1 Spirochaetaceae bacterium | reverse complement strand
CCCGTAACCCTGGTCCAGTCGGCATTGACGCTTTCCCCGCCCGAAAATTTAAGTTCCCTGGGGACTACGGTCCAGCCCAGCCGCACTCCCGTAAAGCCCGCCGGTTTTGAGAAAGAATTCACCTCTATGGCGCAGTCCCTGGCCCCTTCAATCTCGTAAATGGTTTTCGGAAGATTCCCGTCGCGGATATATCCGCTGTAGGCCGCGTCAAAAATGATGATGGACCCGCGCCTTTTTGCAGCCTGTACCAGTTCGGCAAGCCGGACCCTGTCTGTCACGGCTCCGGTGGGATTGTTCGGCGAACAAAAATAGATAAGGCAGTTTTCGGGCAGCCTTGACAAATCGGGGAAGTAATCATTCTCCGCGGTACAGGGAAGGTAGGTGATGCCCGCGTAGCCGTCCCCGGTCCAGCTTCCCGCGGCGCCTATGAGTACCGAACCGTCAACGTACACAGGATAGGAGGGGTCCTGAACGGCCGCCCTGACTTCCGGCCCAAAGAGGAGCTGAAGCCGCCCTATGTCGCACTTGGCCCCGTCTGAGATAAACAGCTCGCCGGAATCAAAGGCCTTGTTGTAGAACACCTCGGAAATTTTTTCCCGCAGGGCGGGCAGTCCTTCGTCCTGGTATCCCGAATACCCCTCGAGGGTTCCCAGGGCGCGGGCCTTTTCCACAAGCCCCGCGTCTATGTGGGGCAGTATGGGTTCGGTGGTGTTCCCTATGCCCAGGCTGATGATTTTGGCGTCAGGATGGGATGCCAGGTATTCCCGGCGCCTCTTGCCTATTTCCGGGAAAAGGTAGCCGGCCTTTATGTTCGCAATGCGCTTGTTCCGCTGTACCATATATACTCCTTAGTTGAATCCCTTTAACGCTTCCAGGTCCAGTGTGGCAAAATAATCTTCGGCAGTTTCCTTCCGGCGTATCGCCGTGACCGAAGCGTCAGGGCGGAGCAGCAGTTCTCCGCTGCGGAGCTTGCCATTGTAGTTAAAGCCCATAGCCCTGCCGTGGGCTCCCGCGTCGTGGATAATCACCAGGTCTCCGTCTTTTTCGCCGGTTCTTATTTTCGGGAGCTGCCGCTGTATGGCAAACTTATCGTTGTTTTCGCAGAGGCTCCCCACCACATCGTAACACTCACTCGGCGCTTCCTGCTCCCTGCCCGCTATGGTGATGTGGTGATAGGCACCGTAGAGGGCGGGCCGCATGAGGTCGGCCATAGAGGCGTCAAGACCTATATAGTTCCGGTATATCTTTTTTTGATGAACAGCCCTGGCCACAAGCCAGCCATAGGGACCGGTAATGGGCCGGCCATATTCGGTGCGTATGTTTAAGGGATCAAGAGGCCCGCCCCTGATTTTTTCGTCATAGGCTTTTTTAATGCCCCCGGCAAGGTCCTTCCATTTTATTCCATCATCCCCGGGCCTGTAGGGTATGCCCACGCCGCCGCCGAGATTGACAAACTCAACGCGCACCCCGGTTTTTGAAAACAGTTCCAGGGCAAGATCAAAAAGCATACGGGCCGTTTCGATATGATACTCAAGGCCAAGCTCGTTAGACGCTACCATAGTATGAAGGGCAAAACGCCTTGCACCCTTGTCCCTGAGCATGGAAAAACCTTCGAGTATCTGTTTCCGGGAAAAACCAAACTTGGCCTCCTCAGGTTTTCCTATAATCGCGTTGCCTTCCCTTAAAGGGCCGGGATTGTAGCGGCAGGAAACCAGGCAGGGGATACCCGCGGCGCGTTCAAGAAATTCAATATGACTTATATCATCCAGGTTGATAACGGCGCCCAGTTCCCTGGCCTTGCGGAATTCGGCGGAAGGAGTTTCGTTGGAGCTGAACATGATGTCCTCGCCCTTTATCCCCGCCATGTCCGCGAGCAGCAGTTCGGGAAGGCTCGAACAATCGGCCCCCAGCCCTTCTTCGGCGAGAATCTTCAGGATAAAAGGATTGGGCAGGGCCTTGACCGCGAAATGCTCCCGGTAAGAAGGCAGCGGCGCAAAGGCCTCCCGCAGCGCCCTGGCGTTTTTTCTGATGGCCCCTTCGTCATATAGGTAGAAGGGCGTAGAATACTTGTCAACCAGGGCTTCGAGCCGGTCCCTGTCGAGGGGAAAGGTTTTAAGGTTCATGGAATTGTTATAGCACAGTAACGA
Source organism: Spirochaetaceae bacterium (assembly GCA_031268255.1). Taxonomy (GTDB): domain Bacteria; phylum Spirochaetota; class Spirochaetia; order Treponematales; family Breznakiellaceae; genus JAIRTD01. The sequence goes on along the minus strand of JAIRXO010000135.1, from coordinate 598 downwards.
ATTTTGTTAAACTACAAACCATAAAGAGAGGCCCGCATCCCCGCGCTCCATCCCAGGCTTTCCTGCTGTATGCGGTAGAGCCGGGCAAAAAGGCCGTCCTTTGCCAGGAGTTCTTCCCCGGTCCCTTCCTCCACGAGGCGTCCCTGATCCAGCACGGCGATCTTGTCCGCGCCCAGCACGGTTCTGAGGCGGTGGGCGATAACGATGACCGTGCGGTTTTTTACCAGTTCCGAAATAGCCGCCTGAATCAGGGTCTCGTTCTCCGGGTCCAGGCTGGCGGTGGCCTCGTCCAAAAGCACGATGGGGGCGTTTTTGAGAAGCGCCCTGGCAATGGAGATCCGCTGCCGCTCACCGCCTGAAAGGGTGGAACCGTTTTCGCCTATCACCGTGTCGTAGCCCTCCGGCAGTTCCCGGATAAACTCGTCGCAGCGGGCCATCTTCGCCGCGGCGTAGACATCCTCGTCGCCGGCCCCTTCCCTGCCAATGCGGATGTTATTCTTCACCGTATCGTTAAACAGCACCACATCCTGAAACACAAAACTCATCCAGGACATGAGTTTTTCGGGATCAATGCCCGCGATGTTTTTTCCGCCGACAA
>JAIRXO010000034.1 GCA_031268255.1 Spirochaetaceae bacterium | reverse complement strand
AAATTGACCGCCGTGGAGACATCCATAAGGTCGCTCCGCATAAGCACAATATCCGCGCTTTCCATGGCGACATCGGTGCCGCTGCCTATGGCAATGCCTATATCGGCCTGGGCCAGGGCCGGAGCGTCATTGATACCGTCGCCTACCATGGCGACAAAGCGCCTTGAGTGTTTTTCCCCCTGCAGCTTCTTTACCTCATTGGACTTGTCCTGGGGCAGCACTTCGGAAAGCACCCTGTCTATTCCCACCTGCCTTGCTATGGCGGCGGCGGTCTTTGCGTTGTCCCCGCTTATCATGGCAACTTCTATCCCCATTTTGCGGAGGCTTTCTATGGCCGCCTTGCTGGAAGGTTTTACCACATCGGCTACCGCCACAAGACCCGCGATTTTACCGTTCAGCGCGGCGTACATGGGGGTCTTGCCTTCGGCGGCCAGGCGGTCGGATTCGGCTTCCAGTTCGGCGAGGGCGATGCCGCGCTCGTCCATGAGCTTGCGGTTTCCGGCCAGAATACGGCCGGCGTCCCCGGCCAGTTCCGCCTCAATGCCCCTGCCGGTAAGGGCCTTGAAGCCTGAAACCGTAAGGAGCGTGAGCCCCGCGTCTTCCGCGCCCGCGACAATGGCCTGGCCAAGGGGGTGCTCCGACCCCTTTTCCGCCGAGGCCGTTATGCGCAAAAGGTAATCCCGGTCAATGCCCCCGGCGGCGACTATATCCGTGATCCGGGGCCTTCCTTCGGTAATGGTCCCTGTCTTGTCAAATACAATGGTCTGTATTTTATGGGCCGTCTCAAGGGCCGCGCCGCTTTTAATCAGGATGCCGTTTTCCGCGCCCTTCCCTGTTCCCACCATGATGGCCGTGGGAGTGGCAAGGCCGAGGGCGCAGGGACAGGCGATAACCAGTACGGAAATAAAGATGGTAAGGGAAAATTCCAGAGGTGTCTTTCCTTCGGGAAGGGCAACAAGACCCGTGGAAGAGGCGGCAAACCACGCGAGACCTGCGGCCAGGGCGATGACGCAGACAATGGGGACAAAATAACCTGACACTATGTCCGCCATCTGCGCGATAGGGGCCTTTGAACCCTGGGCATCCTCCACAAGGCGGATGATCTGGGCCAGGGCCGTATCGTTTCCGGTTTTTTCCGCCCTGAACAGGATGACGCCGTTGCTGTTGATGGTCGCGGCATACACCTTGTCCCCGGCTTTTTTGTCCACGGGCATGCTCTCCCCGGTGAGCATGGATTCGTCAACGGCGCTGTGTCCCTCAAGAACCTCGCCGTCGACCGGTATCTTCGCCCCGGGCTTCACCACAATACTATCACCGGGTATTACTTCATCTATGGGGATTTCTTTTTCGATGTTTCCCCCCGAACCGTCGCTCACAACAATAATCGCCGTTTTTGGGGCAAGGCCCATCAGCTTCTTTATCGCCGCGCTGGTGCGCCCCTTGCTGACCGCTTCCAGGGTTTTACCCAGGAGTATCAGGGTGATAATCACCCCCGCGGTTTCAAAATAAAGGGACATGGCCGCGTTAAAATTCCCCCGGCTTATCTGCCACATATTGTAGAGGCTGTAAAGCACCGCCGAGCTGGTCCCAATGGCAATAAGAGAATCCATGTTGGGGCTCCGGTGCAGGAGATTTCTGAACCCCGATGTATAAAACTTGTAACCCGCGATGATGACGGGAATGACCAGGACCAGTTCGGCAAAGGCGTACACAAGGGGAAAATTCATGGGCGACAGGGCCTGGGGAAAGGGCAGAGACGCCCAGCTAATCATGGGGGCCATGGCAATGTAAAGCAGGGGAAGCGCGAAAGCGGCGGCGGCGATAAACTTTATTTTAAGGACCCTGATTTCTTTTTCCTTGCGGAGCTTGTCCTCGTCTACGGCGCCTTTTCCCGAAAAATCTATCGCCTTGTACCCCGCCTTTTCCACCGCCTCTTTCACGGCGGAAATTCTCAGCATCTGGGGATTATAGATCACCGTGTCCCGCTCCGTGGCAAGATTTACCGCGGCGCTTTCTATGCCATCCAGTTTACGAATCGCCCTTTCAACACGCTGGGCGCAGGCGGCGCAGGTCATACCGCCTATGCCTAAGGTCTGGCTCTGCATTGCACACTCCTTCATTCTGTAACAAGGTTGCTTTCGCGGAAATTAAATTCTCCGCCACCGGGCAAAAATAGCCTTTGCTTCTTTAAGAAATTCCTTTGAAATGGTAATGGCCGTATCCGTTACCGTTTTATCCGCAGCGGATATGGGAACGGGATTACAGCCGCCGGAACGGACTCCCACCTGGCTCATGCGGAAGCGGTTGCCGCAGTTCTGGCAGACCAATACCGTCCCCTGCTGCTTGTAAAAGCCCCTGCCTGACGCGTAACAGACCTGGCAGGTGTTAAACGCCGTCCGTATGGTCCCGTCGGGGGCCCTCACCGCCAGAACCTCAAGGCGGGTTCCTTCGATGTCTACCGGATAGAATACCGCGTTTTCCGTAATGTCGGAAACCCTGATGACCAAATCGCTGTCCGTAACGGGGGGCCGTACCGTATTTTGCTGCCCGCTCTGGGCAAAGGAAAAAGAAACCCCGCATACCGTAAACAGCGCCAAAACCAAAACCCTCATGATCTTATTTTTCATGTTCTGCCTCCTTGTCAGGGATACCCGGCGGGTCCCTGGTCAAAATACGCCTGGGGGTACATCAATGTTTCAAAGCCCGCGACTTCGGCTCTTACGGCTTCGAGGTCCACAGCGTCAAGGTCGTCTACAACCTTCACATAACCGTAAAACACAGAGTCGCCGGTAGAAAAATCAAAATCACCGTCAGGCATCAGCCGTATCACATTGTCCCCCTGGTCCATGTCCACTTGCGTATAATAGGCGGGAAAAACGACACGGCCGTTTCCCGGATCAAGGGAATCGTTGTTGATGGTCCACAGCGCCGGAAGCCTGTTTTGCACCACTACTACCGACGGCTCAAAGCCCTCATCCGTAAGTTTTATCGTTACCGCCTGGTAGTGTCCGTTTTCCCGCGGTTCGGCCACGGCAATCCGGTCAACGGGGATGCTTACCCCGGCGGGAACAGGGGCGGTATCCGCTTCTTCCGCGACGGCGGTGTTTTCCCCTTCGGCAAGCACCGTGATGGAACTCCGTATCATACCCATCCAGCAGGAATAGGGGAACCTCCCCGCCCTGCCGGGGGTAAACTCAATGAGGTTTTCGCCGGTGGTAAAACGGTATTCGATTCCGTATTCGCGTATGATCATGCGGTTGTTACAGCCGTTAATGCTCCCCGCCGGAGCGTTAATTGTCCACCGTACCGGAATACCCTGTTGTACCGTGATTGCCGGATACCGCCCCCCGCTTAAATTTGAAGTAACAATCTGATAGCCGTTCTCGATGAGCGGCGTAAAGGCTCCGCCCTCCGCCTGGGAGGATGAACCGACGGGGCGCATAGCCTGACTGACCCGGCCTACCGGGTCAAAGCTGATTCCCGAAAGGCCGAAGCCGTAGCTGAACATACTCATGCCCATTACCGTTACCAGGACCGCGCCTATTTTCATCA
>JAIRXO010000026.1 GCA_031268255.1 Spirochaetaceae bacterium | reverse complement strand
TTCCAAAGCCGGCGAACTAAAAAAAACAGCGGCGCGGGAAGAAGCGTTAAAACAGGAATACCGCGCCCTCCTCTCCGAAGGCGGGGAAGAGGGCGCTGTTCCCCTGCACCAGGGCCCTGCCTCCCTGCCCGAATTACCCGAAGCGGAAAGGCTGCTGCAAACCCACGCCGCCGGTCTCAATAAAATCAGTGTTCGGCGGGAAGAGGGCCGCAGGGCATCAGGACAGATACAGCAGGCCCGCGCGGAGCGGGATGCCCTGCGGGACGAGGTATCGGAATCCGGCAGGGAACAGGCTGTTCTTGACGCGAGAAAAAAAGCCCTGGAAGAAGCCGCGGCATCGTGCAGGGCAAAATACGAAAACCGTATCAGGGAATGGGATGCCCCCGATGTCCTCTCCGCCCTGGCCGCCCTCGACAGCATCCTCGCCGGAAAAGAAAAGGAAGACGCGGCCTACAAAAAAGAAAAGGAAAACGCGGCCCTCGCGCTCGCGTCGGCCAGGACAGGATCGGCGGCGGCAAAGGAGGCGCGGCGTCAGGCGGAACTCCGCCATGGCGAAGGGCAGAGGGCCTTTGCGGAAAAACTCGCCGCGTCCCCCTTCCCCGATCTACAGGCCCTTGAGGATGCCTCGCTTTCCGAAGACGGCATAGCCGGTCTGGAAAAAAGCCTCAGGCTGCGGGGAGAAAAGAAAGCTGAACTTTCGGGCCGCGTAAAAAATCTTGAGGATGACCTTGCTTCACTGGGGAAGGAAAAAGAAGGCGCCACCCGTCCGGGGACCAGGGCCGAAACAGAGCGGGAACTGGCAGACCTTGAAAACGACTACCGCGAAATCCAGAGCATACGGGATGAGGCCGCCGGGGAACTTGCCGCCGCCGGACGGGACCAAAAGCAGTACGCCGAAATCTCAGCCCGGCGGGAAGAACTCGCCAAAGAGACCCGGCGATACAAGGCCCTCTCCGACGACCTCTCGGGCAATGACAAAAAGAAACCTGCCTTTGACGTGTGGCTCCTGGGCCGTTATCTCAGCGAGGTAAGCGCCTATGCCACAAAGCGCCTCGAAAGAATGAGCGAGGGACGCTACGCCCTGATACTTGACCGGGAGGGAGAAGGGGCCAGGGGCAAGACGGGCCTTGACCTCGCCGTCTTTGACGCCCATACCGGAAGAAGCCGCCCCTGCGGAACCCTCTCGGGGGGCGAAAGTTTTATGGCCTCCATAAGCCTTGCCCTGGGCCTCGCCGATTCGATACAGGCCCGTTCAGGAGGCATACGGCTCGACGCGGTATTTATAGACGAGGGCTTTGGCAGCCTTGACGAGGCCAGTCTCGACAAGGCCCTCAACATACTTGATGAACTCAGGGAACACCGCATGGTAGGGATTATCTCCCATGTAGGCGAAATGCGCTCCCGCGTTCCCTCGCGTATAGAAGTCAGCAAAACAGCCCTTGGGTCAAAAATTTCGATTGCCGCCGATACCCGCACGGCTCCCCGGACATCTAGGGAAGCACTGATTTATTCGAATGCGAATAAATCAGTGCTACTTTAATGTGATTTTTCGCAGTTTTCCGCAGGAAAACGAGAAAAATAATAGGGCAACGCTGATTGGCCTCAAGTTAATCAGCGTTGCCCTACTAGTACTTAAACTCCGATTCGCCTATAAACTCGCGGAGTATGCTCGTTCCCGGTACATACTGGGGCGGTATGGGGGCGAAATTCTCAAGGAAGGAAAGAAGCCGCACCGCTTCGGCGTATTCGGCCATGGTGGGTTTTACCGAGCGGAGCAGGGGATCGGCGTAGAATTTCAGCACCGCCAGTTCGTAGTCAAGAGCCGAATTAAAGGCCGCGTCGGCGCTGTCCTGAAAGGGAAATATATGCTTGCGCTCGCCTTTCTGAACGTTAGGCCACATCCTGATGGTTCTTTCCGCTCCGGCGCCCCTGAACTGGTTGTCCCGTACCATGCGGCGGAGGAGCCGGTTGTCGCTTGTAGGTATGCGGTTGTGGTCGTCAAGGTTAAGCTGGGTAAGAGCCGAGACATAGAGTTTGAATTTTTTTGACCGCTCTATGGCCGGAGTGAGGGCGTCGTTAAGGCCGTGTATGCCTTCGATGATAAGGATGGACCTCCTGCCGAGGCGGAGGCTTTTTCCTTCGGCCCTGCGCCGTCCCGCCTTGAAGTCAAAAGACGGGATTTCAACTTCTTCCCCCTTAAAGAGGGCAAGGAGCTGCTCATTGAGACAGGGCACATCGAGGGCCTCAAGGCACTCAAAGTCAGGCTGGCCGTTCTCGTCTTTGGGCGTTTGTTCGGTGCCCCGGTAATAATCATCAAGGCTTATGGCCACAGGCTCCATGCCCATGACTTTAAGTTCAATGGAAAGCCTTTTGGCGCTGGTGGTCTTGCCCGAGCTTGAAGGTCCGGCTATGAGTACGACCTTGACTTCATCCTTTCTTTCGTAAATTCTTCCGGCTATCTCGGCCATCTTCTTGGCCTGAAAGGCCTCGGCTATGCGTATGTAATCCCGTATGGTACGGTCCGACACAAGACTGTTTAACTGACCCACCGCGTGGACGCCGATTATCCTCCCCCACTTTTTGTATTCATGGTATACCGAAAAAATTCCGGGGCTGTCCTCAAAGGGCTCTATGACGCCGTCCTGCCCTACGCCGGGGAAGCGGAGGAGAAAGCCGTCCCGGTAGCTCATCAGATGGAACGCCGTAAGGAGTCCTGTCCGGGGGACCAGGGGTTCTATGTAGAGGTCGGCAAAATCGCCGCAGAGATTAACCGGTATCTTTGACTCACTGCGCTGGTCAAGCAGCAGGGCCGTATCGGTCTGATGGCGGCTGCGGAAAAGTTCAAGCGCCTCGCTGTAGGCCATATAAAAAAATTCAATAGGAAGGTCCTCGCGGGAAAGTTTTTCCATCTCAGCTTCCAGCGCGGCCACGTCCTCCTCAGTGGGTTTTTTTTCCTGGTTGAACGTATAGTAATAGGTGTTTCCCAGCGAATGGCCCACGGAAAGGCCCCGGTCAGGAAAAATTCTTCTGGCGGCTTTGGCAAGGAGGAAGGCCAGGGAACGCCGGTATATCATTACCCCCTCGGGAACATCAAGCAGCACCGGTTCTATCTCGGCGTTTATATCAAGACGTGTTGAAAGGGGCATAATTTTATTGTTGATTTTTACCGCCGCAAGATGCGGGGGGAAAATTTCCAGCTTGCCGACAAGTTCATCAATACTGGTTCCCAAAGGACAGCTTACGTTCATGCCGGTATTAAACCGGACCTGTATCTCTTTCATGACACGCTCCTTGAAACTTCGTTGGAAGCCCCTGTCTTTTCTATGGTATCGGCCCATGCTCCCGGCCCCAGATACCGGACCGCCGGGGGCAGAGCTTCTTCCAGTTCATCAAGCGACGCGGGAATGGTCAGGGCCAGGGCAAGCCGGTCCAGGGTTTCGGTCTTTATTCCCAGCGATACGCATCGCTCTCTCAGCCTCTCAATCAGCAGGCCGCTTTTCATTGTACGGTCCTCATCTAAAACAACTCAAGCTGCCCCGGGGACTCCCTGGGGCCTCTGCTGTTCTTTGGCCTTCTCCCGCTCCCCGCCGCCATGCCGGGAACGTCCGGTATGAGGCCGGTCAGGGCCCGCAGCGCGAGAGCCATTTCAGCATCAAGAAAGACGCTCCTGTCCGGGGCAGGCCCTTCCGCTGTTTCCTGAATCTGATCACGGGCGGCTTCCAGCGCCGCCTCCAGTGCCTCCAGGGCCGCTTCTTCATCATCGTCAAGAAGGCTCATCCCTATAACAAGAAATCCGTCCGCCCTTCCCAGCACTTTGACTATCAGGGAAAAAAAATCAGTCGGGGTATACCCTCCTTCGTTAAGGAGGGAAAGGCAGTAACGGGCGTAGCGCAGGGCGAGAAGGGCGCTGTCACAGCGGCGTTCTTCCCGCAGTCCCCGGAATACCGACTGGCTCAGGCGTTCAAAATGCCCGGTCATGCCCTGACGCAGCGCCTCATCGGCCTGCTCGGCTATGATCCGCAGGGGATGGGGACGCACCAAAAGTTTCCGGTACAGTTCCCTCACCGGTGCGGCGAAAACCCCGCCTGCCGCGATATTCGCCTGACCGGCGTTCTTTACCCCGGAAACCCAGGCTGAAAAAAGGCCCTTGAGGGAAGAAGGAGGAGATGCGTCATCTATGGAAGAAGAAGCAGCGCGGCAGCTTTCCTCATCGCCCCGGTACATGGCCCTGATCGCGTGGACCAGATGCTTCCAGCTTTGCAGTTCCTTTCCCGTAAGTTTTTCCATGCGGGCAAGGGCTTCGGGATTTTCGAGGCCGTTACAGGCGGCGTCAAAGGCGTCGGCAAGGTCCCAGGGAAAATCTTCCCCGCTGCCCAGAAAACGCGTCAGACAGGAAGCTTCCTGCATCAAAGGTCCCCAAGGTAATTTTTGATGAGTTCAAGTTTAAGGTTCCGAAGCTGTCCGGTAACCGAAACTTTATAAACATGGGGATTGAGCATACGCTTGTAACTGTCGTCAAAACATTCAAATTCGGCGCGGAGTTTCTCTTTGATGCGGGCAAGCGGAGGATGGTCCAGGCATGGTCCGCCGTTTTCCATTTTCAGACTCAGCATGGCCTCGGGCCGGCCCTCGCCGTCCCAGTAAACATGGCGGTAGTCCCCTGATGGATGCCAGAAGGTATGACGGCTTCCGGCCCTGACCTCGTCATTCCCGGTATCCAGGGCCATGACATCGGAGAGGGCCCTGCCCTGCCTGTCCCTGATGCGCCATACCTGTTTGATTCCGGGATTGGTGGTCTTTTCGGGATTGTCGGAAAACTTTATCGCCGGAATAAACCCGCCGTCCTGATCCTGGACCGCGGTAAGTTTGTAAACGCCGGTAAAGGACGCCTCGCTGCCGCCGGTAACAAGCTGGGTGCCTACGCCCCATGAATCAATGGGCGCGCCGGCGGCGGTCATGGTTTTGATGATGGATTCGTCAAGGTCATTGGACACCGCTATGGTCGCCTGGGGAAGCCCCTCCGCGTCCAGTATCTTCCGCACCTCAACGGCAAGGTAATGTATGTCCCCCGAATCAAGACGCACGCCGAAATTCTTTCCTTCGGAAGCAAGCTGCTTTCCGACCTTTACGGCGTTCTTGATTCCGCTCCTGAGGGTATCGTAGGTATCAATGAGAAACACCGGATGCCCGGGGTATATGTCCGCATAGGCCCTGAACGCTTCTTCTTCGGATTCGTAGGACATGACCCAGGAATGGGCCATAGTTCCCATGACCGGTATGCCGTATTCCTTTCCGGCAAGCACGTTGGAAGTTCCCCCGGCGCCGCCTATGTAGGCTGCCCTGGAGGCGGACAGGGCGCCGTCAGGCCCCTGTGCCCTTCTGAGGCCGAATTCCATGATACCGCCCTTGTTTGAGGCAAGCCAGACCCGGGCGGATTTGGTAGCGATAAGGCTTTGAAAATTGATGATGTTGAGGAGCATGCCCTCGATGATCTGGCACTCGATAAGGCTGCCCTGAACGCGTATCAGAGGCTCCTGGGGAAACACTATCCTGCCCTCATCGACGGACCAGAGCCTTCCTGTAAAACGAAAATCCCTGAGATAGTCAAGAAAGGGATCGCGGAAAAAATTCAGCGATTTGAGATAGTCAATGTCGCCGGAAGAAAACGAGACATCCCGCAGGGTCTCAAGAAGGGTCTCAAGACCGGCGAACACCGAGAAGCCTCCGCCAAAGGGCTGACGCCTGAAAAACATCTCGAACACGGCTTCCTGTCCGGGCTGCCTTAACCAGTAACCCTGGGCCATGGTAAGGGAATAAAAATCGGTAACTAAGGCGCTGTGCATACACTATTCCTCATATAATTTCCTGAGAATTCATAAAACTGATCCCTCCGTCCCGCATCAGTTCCATGGCCCTTTCGACAGAGCCTTCGGGAACGCCCACGCCGCGGACCGCGTCGCGGACCACCACGGTGTGATACCCCAGCCTTGCGGCGTCAAGGGCGCTGTAAAGCACGCAGTAATCTGTGGCCAGCCCGCCGAGAAACACCGTGTGTATACCAAGACCTTTAAGGAGCCCGTCAAGGCCGGTGGGTGTCCTTCTGTCATTTTCAAAAAAAGCTGAATAGGAATCAAGACCCCTATCGCTTCCCTTGCGGAGTATATACTGTACCGGATCAAGGTCAAGATCAGCATGAAAAGCCGCGCCGGCGCTGCCCCTGACGCAGTGATCGGGCCAGAGCGCCTGGTCAATCGCCTCCGGCAGGGGCAGGCCCGTCCTCGCCGCGCTTTCGCGCAGGGGCTTGAGGGGAATGGTAATCGTATCATAGGGCTTTTTCCCCTCGTGGGCGGAGGCAAAGGAAATATGCAAAGGCGGATGCCAGTCCTGGGTAGCGATAACCCGGCCCCCTTCGGCGTTTACCTTTACCGCCAGAGCGTTAAGCGGCTTTACCACTTCTTCCCCGCCTGTAACCGCGAGGGCGCCCGGACCGAAACGCCGGCCATCGGAACTTTCATAGGCAGGACAAAAATCATTCTGCACATCAATTTCCAGAAGAACCGACCGGGAAATATTGATTACCATATTCCACCTCTTGAGTTTGTTATACTACAGCCCGCGTCATCGCGGACAGGGATCAAGGGAGGGCAGGCGTGACAGCACGGTAAGACGCAGTTCCTTTGCCAGCGCCTCGCATTGTTCCACACTGGGACTGACAAGGTTTTCCACATGGTGGGCATCGGCGCTTACAAGACAGTCAAGGCGGTACTTTGCCGCCAGCTTCCAGACCTCCCGGCAGGGATATCCCCGTTTATAATAAAGCCCGTTGGCGTTAATTTCCACAGGAATACCCAGTTTTTCACAGCTTGAAAAAATTTTATCCATTGCTTCCATAAAGGCACTGTCCGCCCTGCCATAGCCCGCAATGGGCACGTCAGGATGGGCAAGAAAAGTAAAAAGACCTGTGGCAAGACCTTCGGTAACCTCATCGGCATAGAGCAGCACTTCTTCCGGCCTGCTCAGACAAAAATTATCAAGGCGCCGGTCTATGCTTGTATGCTGGCCGAGGAGGAGAATCTCATAACCGCGCTTTTCTTGTAAGTTCCGGTAGTAATCAAGGAGTTTGGGATAATATTCACATTCCAGACCCTTGCGCACCGTAATACGCCCCGAGTACTTTTGTATGAGACTGTCAAGCTCGCGGTCAAAATCATCGAATTCATCGCAGTATATGCGTATCCGGTCAGGATCGCCGGGCAGGGGCACATGTTCGGTAATGGCAAGCTCCGCAAGCCCCCGCTTCACGGCCTCCCGGATATAGTCTTCGATTTCGCCGGTTCCGTGACGGCACCAGCGGGTGTGGGTATGGTAGTTGGCTATCATGCTGTTTACTGCTTTAGAAAGCATAGCACAGAAAAAAACTTTTGTCACGCGGCGGCTACCACGAAGAACCCGTTTGCGCGGGGTTCACTTCTCTCTTTTTAAGGGGGGCGCATTTCCTCACTGGCCGTCTGAGCGCCGCCTTTTTTGTCGCGCCCCCCGCCAAGCGACAGTGCGCAAGCTGGCGTAGCGCGTCCCGGCGATAATTCAACATGGCGTAGGCCTAACTTTAGACTCAGTATGCCATCGGGTCCCGAAGGGCCGCCGACGGGCGCAGCCCAAGCTGTCCGGCAAGCCGGACAGCAGTCTGCGCCTACCCCCCAAGTAGTTGGAATTTAACCACGGCTAACCTTATGATAAATTTTAGCGGCTAGTCAGAATCAGGGGCGGCCTTCCTCCAGGGCCCGGCGGGAACGGCTGCCGTTGGCGATGTCGTCAACGGTTTTTATTTCTTCGGCGGACAGGGCCTTTTTATATTCAGCGAAACGTTTTTCCCTGAGCCTGTCGAGGGTCTTTTTTTCCCGTGAGGCTTCGATGTACGTTTCCCTTTTTTCGGCTACGACGAGTTCCGCCCTGGCAGCGTCCTCAAACAGTTTTTCCGTGAGGCGGTCAAGCCTCATGATGTAAAGGTCGGTGTTGAATATCTGCGCCCCGGTTCTGCCGGGAAGAAAACGCTCAGCCGCCGCGTCAACCCGCTTCCTGGCCGTTTCTTCAATTTCCCCTTCTATGCCGGAGAGTACGGCGATGGCCCTGCCCAGTTCTATCTTGGCTTCTTTCTCGTAATGACCCCGGAGTTCGAGAACTTTTTCCAGCTTAAAAACAAATTTGTGCATCGTTTTTCTCCGGCTCTTTTTAAGCGCCGGCCGTCCCTCCGGCGCCTGGATCAGGTCCTGAGGCGTAGGGTCCGAGTTCCTCCGGTGGTATCGTCATCTCCGCGATGGCGGACATGGCGGCGGCTGTATCAGGTATGGACGACCTTTCCTCTACATCCTGGATGAGAAATTTATTGATGCCGTCTATTTTTTTTACCGCCTCATCAATGGCCGGATTACTTCCCGCTTTGTAGGCGCCTACGTCAATAAGGTCCTCGGCTTCCGCGTAAACGGCCATGAGGCGCCTGATATAGCCCGCGGCCTTTCTGGTTACCGGTCCGGTTACCGCCGGGGCAAGACGGGATATGCTTTGCAGCACGTCGATGGCGGGGTAATGGTTGCGCTGGGCGATACGGCGGGAAAGTATGATGTGCCCGTCGAGTATGCCCCTGACCGTATCCGATATGGGTTCGTCCATGTCGTCGCCGTCAACCAGTATTGTATAAAAGCCGGTTATGGTCCCCTTGTCGGATGTCCCGCAGCGTTCAAGGAGTTTGGGCATTGAGTCAAAGACGCTCGGCGTATATCCCCTGGTTGCCGGAGGTTCCCCGGAGGCAAGCCCTATTTCCCGCTGGGCTCTGGCAAAGCGGGTTACCGAGTCAAAGAGGAGCATCACGTCCATGCCCTGGTCGCGGAAAAATTCCGCCACGGCGGTGGCCACATAGGCGCCCCTGAGCCTTGCCAGGGGCGGCGCGTTGGACGGGGCTACGATGATTACCGAACGGGCAAGGCCTTCGCTCCCAAGGTCGTTTTCGATAAAGTCCCGCACTTCCCTGCCCCGTTCGCCGATGAGGGCGACCACATTGACATGGGCGGTGGTGTTACGCGCTATCATGCCGAGGAGTGTTGACTTGCCTACGCCCGAACCGGCAAAAATGCCCAGCCTCTGTCCCCTGCCCACGGACAGAAGCCCGTCTATGGACCTGACCCCGGTGGTCATCCACTGGGTAATGCGCCGCCTTTTAAGGGGGTCAGGAGGTTCGGATACGGCAGGATAGAAAAGGGGGGACTCAATATCACCCTTTCCGTCACTGGGTCTCCCCAGGGGATCGAGTACCCTTCCCAGTAATTTGGCCGATACGGGAACGCGGAGTCTTTCGCCTGAGGCCACCACAAGGTTTCCGGCTTCAAGGCCGGCGGTCTCGTCAAAGGACATGAGCTGCACAATGTCGTCACGGAGGCCCACGACCTCGGCGCGTATCACCGAACGGAGCCTTGACGCCTCGATGCGGCACACCTCGCCTATAATCGCCGCGGGTCCGCGGCTTTCTATGAGCAGGCCCTGAACCTTTGTTACCCTTCCGGTACATTTTACCGGATCAACCTGTTCCGCTGTTTCAAGGTATTTATCAAGTATGGTAGGCAACGCGGCCATGTCCCCTCCCTAAACCCTTTAAGCCTCGTCCAGCGGAGCCGTGCGGGCTCTGGACTTGATGGGGGATATTTCCAGTATTTTTGTTTCCAGTTCGGCAAGCTGACTGGAAATCCTGGCGTCGATTTCGCCGAATTCGGTTTCGACAACGCAGCCGCCCCGGTCTATCTTGGAATCTTCCACTATCTGAATTGATTTTGCCCCTTCGACAAGTTTGACAAAATCCTTCATGTGATCCGTGGTGAGTTTGATATCGGCCATGTTGACCCGGATGATCACATTGCCCCGGCCCTTGACCTTGCGGAGGGCCTGAACCACATTCGATATAATAATATTTCTCTGGCTGTCCGAAATAACCTTGATAACCTTGCGGGAGATAAGAAGCACCAGGTCTATAATCTGCTGTTCCGTTTCGGCGAGTATCTCGGCCCTCTTGTCCTGGGTTCTTTCCAGTATGGTCCTGGCCCTTTCTATGAGCCGTTCCACCTCTGCCCTGCCTTCGGCAAAGCCCCGTTCCCTGCCTTCGGCAAAACCTTCGTCTTCCGCAGCCTTCTTCTCGCCCTCAAAGGCGGCTCTGGCATCGCTTTCTATGGCCTGTGCCTTCTCTTTTGCCTCGGCGATAATCCTTGACGCCTCATCCCCGGCAAGCTGCTTCTGGGCCTGGGCGTGGTCGGTGCGGCGCTTGACCTCCTGAAAGGCGGCGTCCTCGGCGTTTTTCTTTATCGCCTCAGCCTCGGCGCGGGCGGACATAATCATGGTTTCTTTTTCGCTGTCCCAGCGGGACTTGAATTCTTCCATTTCACGGCGTATGTCGTCAGCGGTGGGGCCTATGTATTCGTCGGCGTCCTCAAGTTCTTCCATCACGCTGGCGGCCTGGGCCATACGGGCCAGTTCCGCCTGGGTATGGGGCGGATCGAGGATTACCTTCTCGTTACTCAGCACGACCTCTGAGGGTCTGAATACAGCCTTCGCCATAACTTATTCTCCATACTCCGCGCATGGTCACGCGGCCCTGCTTCAAACTACCAATTCATCCTCGCCGGTACGGGCAACCACGATTTCGCCGGTGTCCTCAAGGTGGCGGATAATGGAAACAATTTTCTGCTGGGATTCTTCAACGTCTTTAAGCCGCACGGGTCCCATGTATTCCATGTCCTCCTTGAGCATGCCTGCGGCGCGCTTGGACATATTCCTGAATATCTTGTCCTGGACTTCCGTGTCCACCGACTTGAGGGCCTTGGCCAGTTCCTGGGAATCCACTTCCCGCATGACTTTCTGAATGGCCCTGTCGTCGAGCATGACAATGTCCTCGAACACGAACATACGCTTCTTGATTTCTTCGGCAAGTTCAGGGTCCTCGTCCTCAAGGGCCTCAATAATCTGTTTTTCCGACGCCCGGTCAACCATATTGAGTATCTCCACGATGCTCTCGACGCCGCCTGCGGCAGTGTAGTCCTCGCTGGACAGGGTGGAAAGTTTTTTCTCAAGAACCCGTTCAACCTCCCTGAGTACTTCGGGACTGGTACGGTCCATGCTGGCTATGCGCCGCGCCACATCGCTCTGTACCTCGTGGGGGAGGCTCTGGAGTATAATCGAAGCCTTGTTTGGTTCAAGATAGGCCAGGATGAGGGCTATGGTCTGGGGATGTTCCTGCTGTATAAAGTTAAGAAGATGAGCCGGGTCCGTGCGGCGTATAAAGTCAAAGGGCCTGACCTGGAGGCTTGAGGTAAGGCGGTTGATAATGTCTATGGCCTTTTGGCTGCCCAGGGATTTTTCGAGCAGTTCCCTGGCGTAGTCGATACCGCCTGTGGAGATAAACTCATTGGCCATCATGAGTTCCTGGAATTCCATGAGAACAGCGTCTTTCTGATCAGGTTCTATGGTTTCGAGCCTGGCTATCTCAAAGGTAAGGGTTTCTATCTCGTCTTCCCGGAGATACTTAAAGATTTCCGCGGAAATCTCCGAGCCTATACTGACGAGGAATATGGCCGCCTTCTGCCGGCCAGTAAAATCTTTGGACCCCTTGCCCTTTTTGCCTCCTGAGGAAGAACCTGACGACGTGGAGCTTACGGTTTTTGCCATCCTATTCCTCCAGAAGCCAGGTTCTTATAAGCTGTGCCACATCCTCAGGATGTTCCCTGGCAAGACTGATGGCGTTGTCCTGAAGTTCCATGCGCTTGCGCTCTTCCACCGACATGGAAACTTCCACGCCGTCTTCTTCCGCCTGGCGCAGGGCGCTTTCCCGCATCATCTGATGCTGCCTGGAAAGTTCCTCCTCCCTGAGTCTGCGGCGCCGTTCCATCTCACGGTAAATGAGCCTGTAGGCGATGAAACTTACCAAAAGCAGGGCAAGGCCCGAGACAAAGAGCATCACCGTAGTCTGAAATCTCTGCTGCCTGAAGTACCTGGCATCCTCGTCAAGGAACTGCCTGGTACGGTCAAAGGGTATGTTCTGGACCGTTACCGAGTCTCCCCGGACAGGGCTGAACCCTATGGCGTCCTGGATAAGCCCCTGGACCTTTCTCAAGTCCTCGCCTGAAACAGGTATGTATTCCCGGTCTATGGAATTGTCAATCAGCACTACCGGTTTGCCTTTTTCATCGTACTTCCATTTCCACTGGCCGTCAATATTTACCGAGACGGTAACGCGGTCCGGGCTGGGACTCCGTACCTCTTCTATGCTGCGCTGGTTAAACTCGTAGTTGGTGGTCCTGGTTTCCTGGGACACTTCGCCAAAGAGGTTTGACATATCCTTGTAGTTAGCCGGCATCTGGCCTTCGGTTCCCGCCGGTCCCTCGGGCACAAAGCCCGTACCCTTCCACTGGGTGCTTGATGTCGCCTCGGAGACGGTAAGGGACGCGGCGCGCTCTGAGTCGTCATACGCGAGCCCCGGCGTCCTGTCCTTCAGCATAATAGGATATTTTTCGTCGGAATTTACCTGCTTTTTGCTCATATCCATGTCAATTTTGATATTGAGGTCCCGTACCCTGTCGGCGGTAAAGATGCCCTGTACGGCCTGGAGTATGAGGCCCCGGTACTTGCCTTCCAGGGCCTGAATAAGCACCTGTTCCTGCTTGGTCTGGTTTATCCTGTCAAAGGCGGCCATGTTCTCAAAATCGTTGAGTATGAGGCCCCTCTGGTCGGTAATGACTATGTGATCGTCGGTGAGGCCCTCAACGGCGAATTTCAGTATCTTCTGTATACCTTCGATTTTTTTGCGGTTCTCGATTATGTCGCTTCCCGGCCTGGGTATGATGATGACGCTGGCCGTTACGGGGTTCTGTTCCGAGGCAAAGAGTTCGTCCTTGGGCCATACCACGGTAACATCGGCGTCATCAACCTCATCCAGGGATTTGATATGGTTCGTTATCATCTGGGTCTGGGCGCGCTGTTTGTTGATATCCCGTTCAAAGTCGGTAATGGTCCAGCGGGTCTGATCGAAAATAGCCCAGGGATCGGTTCCCCTGGGAATGAGGTCCTCCCGTATGAGCAGGGCCCTTAAACGCCTGGCGGCTTTTTCGTCCTGGACCATGATGGTCCCGTCAGCCGTAACCTGGACTTTTGCCCCTTCTTCGTTGATCCGGGTAACGATGCGGTCCCTGGCATCCTCATCCCTTATGGGAGCGTCAATAACCGGAACCATGCTGGGAGACGAAGAAACCTTCGTTACCACGATTACGGCTATTACCGCGCTGAAGGCGATGCCGATAAGGATGAGGCGCTGGATCATTGACCATTTGCCCCAAAGATTGCGTATCTGTTCAAGAAATTTTTTTATCCACTCGTTCATGTTCCCCTCCCCCAATGAACTTATCTTGTGTTAATCAGGTCTCTCCAGCCCTGGACTATACGGCTCAGTATGGTTCTTGTTATGTTAAGCGAAAGGTTTGCCTTCGCCTCCGCTATGGTTATATCATGAACATCAACCGAACCCGGTTCGGTGATGGCTTTTTCCATGAGGACGCCGGTTGCCTGCTGATAGGCGCTTACCTTGTCAATGGCCTTGAGCATGGCATCGTCAAATGTTCCTGAGCGGAGTACCGCCTCGGCGCCTGTCTTTTCTTCCAGCTCTACCACCGCGGCGCCGGAGGAGGTAAAATGCCTGTCTCCGGGAATAAAGTGCCCCGCGCGGGTACGGGTCATGGAAACCGTGTCTCCTGAAACCAGAGTGGGATTATAGAGAGTCATCTGTTACCTCCCCGCCGAGCCAATGTCCAGGGCCCGCATAAACATGGTTTTTGAACCTTCTACTATAGAAGCGTTGGCCTCATAGGCGCGGGACGCGGCGATGAGGTCTACCATCTCGCTGACTATGTCAACATTGGGATATTCCACATAGCCCGCCCATTCCCCGGTTTTGAGCGCCTTGGGGTGGGTAGGATCGTACACCCTGCGCAGGGCGCTTTCGCGGTCCTCCCGGAGTTCCACTACCCGTACCCCCTTGCCGGGGCCGTTGTCCATCGTGTCAGGAAGAAAGGGGCTACGCCAGAAGGGCTGTTCCGCTATGGGCTTTAACACCACCCGCTTTCGCCTGAACACGCCGCCTCCGGTTGTTTCCGTGGTATTGGCGTTGGCAATGTTGTCGGCTATCACGTCGGAGCGGAGCCTTTCGGCGCTCATTCCGGTTCCCGCTATGCTTATCGAATTGAATATTCCCATCTTTTATTCCTTACCGTAAAACCAGATTGACCTGGCTGAACTCAAAATTTTCCGCCTGGGCCATGAGGGTATACATGAGCTGGTTTTCCAGGGCCAGCATGATCTCCTGTTCCGCGTCAACATTGTTGCCGTTGTTTTTTGAACTGGTAAGGTAGTCCAGAACCCGCCTGGGTTCCACGTCCCGGTAATCCCTGGACTTCCAGTTGGGTATATGACGGGAATTGGTCATGTTTAATTCAAGGACAGGTTTCTGCTTTTCCGATTCCAGGGCCCTTTTAAGCTCGCTCTCAAAGCTAAGTTCCGTCCTTTTGTAATTGGGGACACCGGCATTGGAAATGTTATTGGCAATAACATCCCTGCGCAAAAGGCTCGCGTCCATGGAGCGGTGTATAATATCTACGGTCTTTTCAAAACTGTTCATTCTTCCTCCCGGAAAACTCTGTTTCTATCATCGGCCTTTTTCAACATTATAGTGAGTGTTTTTCGGCACAGGCTCCCTATAGAATGTACCGTCCCAAATCCTGGTCGGTAACAACATCCTTGAGCTTCCCGTTTACATAGTCCTCGGTAATGGGTACACGGGCAGGGGCAATGTCGGGGGCTTCAAAGGAAAGTTCCTCAAGCAGGGTCTCCATGATGGTATGAAGCCGCCTCGCCCCTATGTTCTCAAGCCGCGAATTGACATCGGCGGCCAGGGCGGCAAGGCGTTCGACAGCCTCGCGGGTAAACTCTATCTCCACCCCTTCGGTTCCGAGGAGGTCCGTGTACTGCTTGGTCAGGGCGTTCTTGGGTTCGGTGAGTATGCGTAAAAATTCATCCTTGCCCAGCGAATCAAGTTCTACCCTCAGGGGAAAGCGTCCCTGGAGTTCGGGGATGAGGTCAGAAGGCTTGCTGATATTGAAGGCTCCGGCGGCTATAAAGAGTATGTGGTCCGTATTGACCGGCCCCCATTTGGTATTGACCACGGCGCCTTCGACTATGGGCAGTATGTCCCGCTGCACTCCCTCGCGGGACACATCGTGGCCTCCGCCCCGGTCGCCCCGGACTGCTATCTTGTCTATCTCGTCTATAAAAACTATGCCTGTCTCCTCAACCCTCTGGCGGGCCTCGTCGGAAACCCGTTCCCGGTCTATGAGTTTTTCCGCTTCCTCGTTGCGGAGTATCTCCCTGGCCCTGGCAACAGTAACCAGCTTTTTCTTTTTACCGCCGCCAAAAAAACCGGCTATACCCGAAAGACTTGACTCCAGGTCCTCCATATTGCCCCCCATCATCTCCATCATGGGAAGCTGGGGTGTCTGGTTTACCGTGATTTCGACAAGCCTGTCCTCCAGTTTCTTTTCCCTGAGCATGGCGCGGAATTTTTCCCTGGTCGGGTCCTCCCGCCTCTCCTTCTGTCCGGCATCATGCCGAGTGTCGGGGATCTCCTCGCCGCCGTCAAGCGGAACGCTGTCAAGCAGGGCGCCGTCCGCTCCGTTTTCTTCTGTTCCCATTCTTCCCAGGGGAATACCCACCTGTATGGCTGTGCCCATAAAGGCCGGACCTGGGCCTGTATTGCCCGGATTGATGGAGAAAGCCCCCATAGGTTTGATGGTAGGCTGGGGGGCGGCTCTTTCCTTCTTTTTTCCCGTACCGGGAAGAATAAGGTCAAGCAGGTCCTCCTCGGCACGTTTTTCGGCCTCGGCCTTGACCGATTCCTGCATCTCCTGCTTGACTATCTGTATGCCCGCGGCCATGAGGTCCCGTATCATGGACTCCACGTCCCGGCCCACATAGCCGACTTCGGTGTACTTTGTGGCCTCGACCTTTATAAAGGGGGAACCGGCAAGACGGGCAAGACGCCGGGCTATTTCGGTTTTTCCCACGCCCGTAGGTCCTATCATGAGTATGTTTTTTGGGGCTATGTCTTCCCGTACATCGCTCTGGAGCCTGAGCCGGCGCACGCGGTTACGCAGGGCCACCGCCACCGCCCGTTTGGCCTTTTTCTGCCCCACGATATATTTGTCCAGTTCCGCGACGATTTCCCGGGGGGTAAGTTCCTTTTCGCTCATTAGTTTATTTCCTCCAGGGTTATGTTCCCGTTGGTATAGATGCAGATGGTTCCCGCTATCTCAAGACTGCGCCTGGCTATCTCCTGGGCCGAAAGATCCGAGCCGTCAAGGTAGGCCAGGGCCGAGGCGTAGGCGTAATTGCCGCCTGAACCTATGGCAAGGGCGTCCCGGGCCGGCTCTATCACGTCTCCGGTTCCCGACACGAGGAATGTCTTTTCCTTGTCCGCCACAAGAAGCAGGGCCTCAAGGCGGCGCAGGGTACGGTCGGTGCGCCATTCCTTGGCAAGCTCCACAGCCGAACGGGCAAGGTCCCCCGAATATTCCTTGAGTTTTTCCTCAAAGCGGTCAAAGAGGGTAAAGGCGTCGGCTGTGGCGCCGGCAAAACCGCAGAGTACCTTGCCGTCAAGGAGACGCCTGACCTTGCGGGCGTTATTCTTCATCACCGTCTCGCCCATGGTTACCTGGCCGTCGCCGGCCATGGCTACCTTTCCGTCCCTGCGGACGGCGATTACCGTCGTTGACCTGAATTCATTTTTCATTATCCGCTCCTGTGCGTGATGCCGCCTGGCTGGGGCGTCCCCCGTGGGGATGGGCCGAGGCGTAAACTCCCCGGAGGTGTTCCATGTTGACATGGGTATAACGCTGGGTAGTAGAAAGGCTCGCATGGCCGAGTAGTTCCTGTACCACCCTGACATCACAGCCTGAATTGACAAGGTGGGTGGCAAAACTGTGCCTGAGGGCGTGGGGATGAACATTTTTGTCCAGCCCCGAACGTTCCGCGTAGCTTCTGATAATCCACCTGATTCCCGGTATGGAAAGGGAACCTCCCTTGCGGTTTATAAAAAGTACATCGGTGGGTTTTTCCGCCTTTATCCCCGCCTCTCTTGCCGGAAGGTACGCGGCAAGGGCTTCCCTTCCTTCGTCGGAAAAGAACACATAACGCTCCTTGCCGCCCTTTCCTGTTACCCTGCCGCCTGACAAATCGGGAAGCAGGCTTTCCAGGGTAAGGGACGCGAGTTCCGAGATGCGCAGCCCCGCCGAATACATGGCGAGAATCAGCGCCTTGTCCCTGAGGGGCCAGAGTATGCCCGCCGTATCGGGCAGGCCGGAAAAACGGGCCATCTCCCCTTCCCAGAGAAAGGCAGGTAAGGTCTTGGGGGTTTTTATATTCCGTATTGAAGACGAAGGATCGTCCTCTCTCAGGCCAAAGCGGGTGAGCCAGCGGTAAAAACCCCGTACTGACGAAAGGGCCCTGTTGACGCTTACCGCTGCGGCGCCTTCCCTGGTAAGGTCGGCGATAAAGGCCCGCACTTCCCTTGCCTTTGCGCTGTCGGGACTTACGCCGAGATTACGGCAGTATGACGCGTAATGGTCAAGGTCCTTGCCGTAGGCGGTCAGGGTACGGCCAGAGACGCCCCGCACCGAACGCAGATAATCAAGATATTCGCCAAGGCGCTCACGCATCGCCGCCATCTCCCTCTTCCTCGCTTGAATGGAGATAATCACATTCAGGATTTATACAGGCCTTGTGGGGGCCGTTTTTCTTGTCGTATTTTTCCACCATAAATTGTCCGCATTTGGGGCAGTTCTGGGCTATGGGCTTAAAGTGGCTTATAAAATCACATTCGGGATAGTTTGTGCAGCCGTAAAATTCCTTGCCCCTGCCCTTGGTCTTTCTGGCCACTATATCGCCGCCGCAGCCGGGCCTCGGACACTTTGCCAGCGGTATGGACTTGGTGTTTCTACATTCAGGAAAACCCGCGCAGGCAAGGAAGAAGCCAAAGCGGCCCAGCTTCTTGATCATTTTTTTGCCGCATTTTTCGCATACATACTCGGTTTCCTCGTCAAGGGAACCTTTGAAAGACTCAAGGGTCTTGCCTACCTCGTCAACCCTTTCCTTGAAGGGGCTGTAAAAATCCCTGATCATCTCGGGCCAGGATACGCGGTTTTCTTCGACCTCATCGAGCCTGTTCTCCATGTCCGCGGTAAAGCCTGAGTCAATCACATGGGGAAAATACTCGACAAGCATGTCGCATATCATCTTTCCCAGCAGAGTGGGAACAAGCTGCTTGTTTGACCGGGTAACATAGTAGCGGTCAAGAAGCACCGAAATAATGGGCGCGTAGGTAGAAGGCCGCCCTATGCCCTTTTCTTCCAGGGTCTTTACTATGGACGCGTCGGTGTACCTGGCCGGGCCCTGGGTAAAATGCTGCTCAGGGTAGAATTTTTCCGAAACAACCTTGTCGTCTTTGGCAAGTTTGGGCAGGGTCTCTCCTTTTTCTTCCTTGGTGCCTAAAAGTTTGATCACCCGGTAAAAACCCTTGTCCACAAGTTTTGTTCCCGAAATGCGGAACACCGCCTCGTTCTGCTCTCCGGCGCCTATGTCCACGCTCAGGGTCTTGGTTCTGGCGTTCTTCATCTGGCTTGAGACAAAGCGTTCCCAGATGATGGCGTAAAGCCGCTGCTGGTCCCGGGAAAGGAATTCCTTTACCGAATCGGGAGTATAGTGTATATAGGTAGGCCGTATAGCCTCATGGGCGTCCTGGGCCTTCTTGCCCACCGCGTATTCCACGGCTTCAGGAGGAAGGTCTTTGCGGTACTTTTCCTTTATCCATCCGCGCACTTCGTCAAGGGCTGTCTGTGAGACGCGGACCGAATCGGTACGCATATAGGTAATGAGGCCCACCCGCGACACTTCGCCGGCGCTCTCGCTGCCTATGTTTACGCCCTCGTAAAGCTGCTGGGCTATCTGCATGGTTTTCTTGCTGGTAAAGCCCAGGCGGTTTGCCGCCGCCTGCTGGAGCTGGCTTGTGGTAAAAGGAGGCTTTGGTTTGACTGATTTTTCCGTTTCCCGCACGTCAATGACCGTACAGTCCGATCCGGTCAGTTTCTTTATAATGGCCTTTACGTCCTCTTCTTTTTTGAGTTCGGGCTTCGCGCCGAGCCAGCTTACCAGTTGGGCGGTAAAGGTACTTTTACCTACCCTGAAATCCGCTTCCAGTGTCCAGTATTCTTCGGGGATGAAGGACTCAACTTCTTTTTCGCGCTCGCAGATGAGGCGCAGGGCCACGGACTGGACTCTCCCCGCGGAAAGGCCGTTCTTTACTTTTTTCCAGAGCAGGGGAGAAAGATTATAGCCTACCAGACGGTCAAGAACACGGCGGGCCTTCTGGGCGTTTACCTTGGCGTCGTCAATGTCGGTAGGATTGGAAACCGCTTCCTTTATCGCCGACGGGGTTATCTCGTTAAAGACTATGCGCTTTATGGGAACCTTGGCGGTCTTGGCGCTTATGGCGTTGCGGAGATGCCAGGCTATGGCCTCCCCTTCACGGTCATTATCACTTGCCAGGAGCACTTCTCCCGCTTTTTTGGCGTCGCCCTGGATTTCCTTGAGGAGCTTGGCCCGGCCCCTTACGGTGATGTACTCAGGCTCAAAATTATTGTCCACATCAATAGCCGTGCGGGACTTGGGAAGATCAATGAGATGCCCCATGGACGCCTTGACACTGTAATTGGGTCCCAGATATTTCTCGATGGTCTTGGCCTTGGCCGGGGATTCTACAATCACCAGGGTTTTCCTGTCTTTCTCTTTCTTGGCTGTCTTTACCGCCATATACGCTCCTCTTTTGAATACGCAAAATATTTTCCATAAGTGAAAAGGCCAGGGCCTCTCCGCTTGAACGGGGTTCCCCCTGGGGAATCGCCCCGCCGGCGGAAGGAACCTGCCATTCCGCAAGAAGTTCCGCCGCGTTTTCCAGCACCGGCGCGCCGTCGGAAGCCAGGCGCCTTGTGCCCCCGCCCAGGGGCGAATCAATCCCGGCCCTGGCCACCCAGAGGTCCCGTCCCTCGTCAAGGGCAAACTGGGCGGTGATCAGGGCGCCCGAACGGTCTCCCGCCTCGATGATGAGCGTTCCCCGGCAGAGCCCCGCTATGATACGGTTTCTCGCGGGAAAGCGCCACCTGGCCGGAATGGTTCCCGGAACATATTCGCTGAACAGGGCGCCGCCCTTTTCGAGGATTTTTCCCGCCAGGACGCGGTTTGCGGACGGATAGACCATGTCTATGCCGGAACCAAGAACGGCTATGCCTCCGGGACCTCCGTCAACCGCGCCCCGGTGGGCCATGGCGTCTATGCCCAGGGCAAGACCTGAGACCACGGGAATCCCCGCCCCGGCCAGGTCGCGGGCAAATGTATAGGCGGCGCGGGAACCCTGGCCGCTGGGCTTTCGTGTTCCCACAATGGCGGCAGGGGCCAGGTCCTGGGGAGGAAGGCTGCCCCTGAAAAAAAGCAGTACCGGCGGGTCGCTTATCTCCCTGAGCAGGGGAGGATATTCCGCGTCCTTCCAGGATATAAAACCTATGCCTTGTCTCAGGGTGCGCCGGTAATCGGCTTCGGCCTGTCGCAGCACGCCTTCCATGCTGAAAGCGTAACGGTTCAGGGGCTTCTGGAGAATTTTTTCTATATCCTCCCTTGAAAGTATGGATATTTCCCCCTCAAGGTCAAATTTTTCGCATAAAAAGAGGCGGTCCCGGGGAGAAAGGCCGGGAATTGAGATGATAATAAAGTCCAAAAGGCCCCGTGTATCCATACGAATCCTGTCAGCCCCCATAGGAGGCCGCTAATACCTGCTGTTTATTGTTTTCCGCCTCTCTCCGGCGGGTAGGTTCCTTTGTGATAGATAATATCCTGTCGTAAAGTTCAAGGGCGGCGTCATAATTGCCGGTAACATAAAAAGCCCTGGCCAGTACAAACATGGCGTCGGTATCCCTGGTCTGTATCTCAAGGTACCTCTCAAGATGGGGAACGGCCTCGGCGGGGCGTTCAAGTTCAAATACATAGAGTACCGCGAGACCGTAACGGGCTTTGGTATAACGCTCGTCAATGGCTATGGCCCTGAGGTAGGCCTCCTCGGCAAGGCGGTAGTAACGGTCCCGTTCCCCGGTATTGCCGGCGTAGTCATGGTAATCCCTGGCCAGTATGCCGGCCAAAAGCCCGGTCGAATAGTGCAGGGCCGGGTCCTCGGGAGTATAGGACAGGGCCTTTTCCGTGGCCTTAAAAGCCTCGCCGTAGAGTTCCTTGTCCTGGAGGCGGGCGGAAAGTATTTTCCAGTATATTCCTGTTTTGACCGCCGTATTAACCTGCTCTTCCATCATGTCCTCATAGAGGGCTATGGCCCGGCGCAGACCCTCGATGGTCTCAGGCGGCCCTCCCCGGGGGCTGAGTTCGGCTATGCTTGAGGCAAGCCGGCTCCTCGCGGACTGTTTTTTGTACAACTGGAAGCCCACGAAAATCGCGCCTATGAGTATGATTACCAGAAAGCCCAGAACATATTCCCTAATCCGTGGATTTTTCATTTGTATATTCCCGCAGTTTTGGCAGATAACGCCGGTGGTTTTCCCGTAAACGGGAAATATCCACATGGGTATAAATCTGGGTGGTAACCAGATCCGCGTGGCCCAGGAGTTCCTGAACAGAACGGAGGTCGGCCCCCCCGATCAGAAGTTCGGTGGCGTAACTGTGCCGCAGGGTATGGAGCTTGGAGCTTATGCCCAAAATGTCTGTTACTTCCCCGTAGTTTTTCCATATTCCCTTGCGGGACAGGCGCTTCCCGCCCTTCGCTATAAACAGGGCCTGGCCATTGGCGGCCCCGGCAAGGTGCGGCCTTGCCTCGTCAAGGTAGAGCCTGAGCCAGTGCGCCGCCTCGTCCCCAAAGGGAACAAGCCTTTCCTTGCCGCCCTTGCCCCGTATCTTGGCGATCCTCTCGCCAAAAAAAACATCCGAAAGGTTGAGTCCCGCCGCTTCTGAAATACGGAGCCCCGCCGAGTAGATAAATTCAAAAAGCGCCCTGTCCCGTATGCCCCGGGGCCCGGAAACATCTATCGAAGCAAGCATCTTGTCTACAGCCTCCCGGGAAAGAACCGCGGGGAGTTTCCGTTTCTTTTTCGGAAGCTCCAGAATCAGGGCGGGGTTATCTTCCCGTATACCTTCGTCCGCTATATACCTAAAGAACGACCTCAGGGCGGAAATTGCTTTGGCCGCCGAGCGGGAATCTATACTGTTTTTTTCCCGCCTGAAATCAAGATACCGGCTCAGGTCCTCCGGCTTTACCGAGGCCGCTTCGAGGCCGCTTTCGGAAAGCCACGCGAGAAAAATGCGTATCTCCGTCTCATAGGTCTCAACGGTAAGCAGGGAACGGCGTTCCATGACAAGGAGGTTTGAACGGTAGTGTTCCAGGAGGCGGGTGTCCACGCTTTACATTTCCCTGGCAATGTAATTATACGCCGAAGCGGAAACCCCTTCGTTCTTTCTGAAATCCCCTTCGGAAACCCCGCTCCGGGAAACCCGTAAATACGCCGGGGTATCAAGGTCCTCATAGTTCTTTTTGGACAGGCCGCCGCCTGAATGGCCTGACTGGCCGAGTATCTTGTCCCATTCGCTTCCGGTCATAATATCAGCGGCAGGCTTCTCAACGGCCTGGACCTGAGGTTTTACCTCGCTTATGTTTTCGCTCCTGAATCCCGTGGCGATAACCGTTACCTGTATTTTGTCGTTAAACGTCTCATCCAGGGCGGTTCCGGTAATGATAAGGGCATCGGGATCAACATTGGCGGTAACGGCGTTTCCTATGCGGCTTACTTCCTTGAGGGAAAGATCGGGCCCGCCGGTTATGTTTATAAGCACATGTTTTGAACCGGCCATGGTGCACCCTTTAAGCAGGGGATTTTTTACGGCGTTGTTGGCGGCTTCTTCCGCCCTGTTGCTTCCCGAACCGACCCCTATGCCCATGAGGGCGTCGCCCTGGCCGTGCATGGTGGTCTTGACATCGGCAAAATCAACATTCATGAGTCCAGGTATGGTGATGAGGTCCGATATGCCCTGAACGCCCTGCCTGAGTACGTCGTCGGCCATGAGAAACGCGTCGGTTACGGTGGTTTTGTCGTCGACGATTTCGAGAAGCAGTTCGTTGGGTATGATAATAAGGGTGTCAACCGCTTCCCTCATTTTGGCGATGCCTTCCTCGGCGATACGCATGCGGGTAGCCCCTTCAAATTTGAAAGGCTTGGTAACAACGCCGACAGTCAGCGCCCCGGTTTCTCTGGCTACCTGGGCGATTACCGGCGCGGCTCCGGTTCCGGTTCCCCCGCCCATGCCGGCGGTAACAAAGACCATATCCGCCCCCTTGAGGGCGCCGGCTATCGTCTCACGGTCTTCCAGCGCGGCTTTTTCGCCCTTTTCAGGATCGGCGCCCGCGCCAAGCCCGCCTGTTACCTTGGCCCCTATGGCCAGCACGGTCGCGGCCCGGGATTTGTTGAGCGCCTGAATGTCCGTATTGGCGACCAGAAATTCAACCTTTTGTACCCCGCAGGATATCATGCGGTTTACCGCGTTGGACCCGCCTCCTCCTACGCCTATGACCTTGATGACAGTCTCTTTTGTACCGTCTTTTTCTTCGAGTATCTCGATATTCATGTTCCCCCCCGCTCCAAGCTATTTTAATTGGCGCTCGACACGCCTCTATGGACTAAAAAAATTCCTTCCGTATCCAGTCGGTAAAACGTCCCAAAAAGGGCGCCTTGTCCCTGGTTTTTATCTCCGCGCCGCGTTCGGGATTCTTCTTCTCCTCGCGGTCATATCCCTCAAGCATGAGGCCCACCGCCGTGGCAAAGCCGGGGCCCCGGTACTCTTCCACAAGGCCGCCCACCGAAAGGGGCACGCCTATTCTTACCGGAAGATCAAAGACGCTGGCCGCGAGTTCCGCCGCGCCGGGAAGCTGGGCGCCCCCGCCTGACAGCACCACCCCGCCTCCAAGGGGCCTGGGCAGGGAGAGATCGTCAAGTTTGTCATTGACCATGGTAAAAATCTCTTCCATGCGGGGCCGTATTATCTTTTCGATATGAGAGCGGGGTATGGACACAGGCGCCCGCCCGCCGACTCCGGGGACTATTATTTCCTCATCAGACTCAAGGAGGGCCTCCCAGCAGCAGCCCGCTTCAATCTTTATCTTTTCCGATGTCTCAAAAGAAAGATTCTTCAATATTGATATATCGCTTGTTACCTGTGAACCGCCTACGGGAATGGTCGCCGTGGAATAAGGGGCGCCCTGGGAATACACCAGTATATCGGTGGTTCCTCCGCCCAGATCGAGAAGGACCACGCCCAGTTCCTTTTCTTCTTCGGTAAGCACCGAACGGCCTGAGGCAAGGGTCTGGAGCACAAGGCCGTTGACCCTGAAACCGGCCCGGTTGACGCACTTGATAAGATTCTGCGCGCCGGTTACCGAACAGGTGATGATATGCACCTCGGCTTCAAGGCGCACCCCTATCATGTCCAGGGGCATTCGTATGCCCCGCTGGTCGTCAACAATAAAGGTCTGGGGTATTACTTCCAGCATCTGGCGGTCCATGGGTATCATCACCGCCTGGGCGGCCTCAAGCACCCGGTCCACATCGGCCTGGGTAATTTCCCTGGTCTCCCGGTTTCTCCCCGTAACAGCCACAACACCCCGGGAATTAAGCCCGTCTATGTGACTGCCCCCGATACCGGTCCAGGCGCTGTGAACCTCCCTGCCGCTCATCAGTTCGGCTGCCTCTATGGCCGCCGACACGGAACGGAGGGTGGCTTCGATGTTTACCACCACGCCCTTGCGTAATCCTGTGGACGGAGCGACGCCTACGCCGGTAAGCTCCAGGCCTGAGTCGCTTCGTTCTCCTATAACCGCGCATACCTTGGTCGTGCCTATGTCAAGGCCGACAACTAATCCCTCATTTGCCAGAACGGACCACCTTTGGCATAAACGACGCCGTGCCGGTACGGAAATCTATCTCGTCG
>JAIRXO010000124.1 GCA_031268255.1 Spirochaetaceae bacterium | reverse complement strand
ATTTTTCGCGTCCCGGCGTTTTTGCCCAACAGCGTTATTTGCTGGATTGCCTGGATACGGTAACGGCAGCTTATATTTTAAGCCGTTCCGAGGCTGTTCACAAAACTCCCGCAGAGGTTATCGGCGAACTGGTGCGGGAAAAAATCACTGCCACAGCGTAAGAGAGTAAACATTAGGTAGTGCCACAAGTTAATCAGCGTTGCCTTAGTTTTCAATTTCCAGGGCTATTGATAAAGCATTTTTTAATTCTGTCAATTTTTCTCTTGATAATGTTCCTATAAAATAAGTTAACGCTGTTTTGGGAACACTTATTAATTCATAACAATGTATCGAACTTTCATGTTTTAATCCTTCTTCTATTCCTACCCTTACCTGGGTTGATATTCCATCGTATGCTGTGTATATTGGCGCACAAGTTACCGTCGAAAACTTTGAATCAATTAGTATTTGCCTGCTAATAATGACAAAAACTCTGTATTTTTTGGTATCGTGTTTTGACCCATGATAAACACGATAAAGCTCTCCGCGTTTCATTTGCCTGCCTGGTAAAGAAGTGTATCTTCGGCCTCTTTATTGAGAGAAGGTGACATTTTATTTATAATATTCAAATCTGCCTGATCACGTTTTTCCCTTTGCAATAATTCAATATATCTCCATAAGGCCCTTTCGATAAAATCGGATCTACTTCCGGCTGAAGTTATATTATTCACTTGAACAAGTATTTCATGAGATAATGTTACCGAGGTTGTTGTTTTCATAGTAAATACTATACCACTTTGGTGGTATGATGTAAAGTGGTTTTGTAGACAACCATCAATACAATTGTTTTCTCCTATTTGTCCAGCAATGCCATAAGCACCCTGCGGGCTTTCATGGCGTGAAATACGTTAATACTTTGGGGGGTAGGCGCAAACCGTGTTTGCGCCGTAGACGGCCCTTCGAGGCACGACGGCATATCGGGGATTTCATCGGGCCTACGCCGTGCCGCATTATCACCGGGACGCGCTGCGCTAGCTTGCGCGCTGTTATTTGGCGGGGGGCGCGTCAAAAAATTCCGCTTTCGGGCGCAAGCCGCGTGGAGTTTTGGCGTAGCCAAAACTCCGAGACAAACCCCGCAGGGGTTTGTCCGCGCCCCCCTCATAGTTCATAAGCAGGTGAGGATTTCGGTGTGGTCCCTGAATATGGCTACTGTATGTTCCCAGTGGGCGGAGATTTTGTTGTCGGCGGTAACTACGGTCCACTCGTCGTCAAGGACATATACGTCGCCGGTTCCCAGGTTGATCATGGGTTCTATGGCGAGGACAAAGCCTTCGGTCATCCGGGGGTTGGGGCCGTGGGCATAGTTGGGGACCTGGGGGTCCTCGTGGACTTCGAGTCCTACTCCGTGGCCGCAGAACTGGTGTACTACGCCGTAGCCCGCTTCTCTGGCGTGGCTGTAAATGGCCCGGGATATCTGGAGTATGCGATTCCCCGCTTTTGCCGCTTCTATGCCCCGGGCAAGACATTCCCTGGTTACGGTATTGAGGGTGTGGGCTTCGCGGCTCACTTTTCCTACTTCTACGGTGAAGGCCTGGTCGCTGATATAGCCGTCGAGGTTTATGCCGCCGTCTATGGAGACCAGGTCGCCTTCGGCTATGCGCCGTTTTGAAGGTATGCCGTGTATTACTTCTTCGTTGACGGATATGCACAGCGCCCCGGGGAAGGGGTTTTCCGGGCTGCCGTAGCCGAGAAAGGCCGGTTTCCCGCCGGCTTTTTTTATCCAGGTCCGGGCCCACTGGTCAAGTTCCGCCGTGGCGACTCCGGGCTGTACCAGGGGCGTCAGTTCCCGGTACATGGCGCTGAGGAGTTTGCATGAAGATCGTATGCCGTCTATCTGCTTTTCGTTTTTAAGCCGTATCATAATTCTCCTTGATTCTTACACATTAAGGCTGCGTCTGAGAAGTGCCGTATGGGGGAGCCGGGGGTCGCTTTTAAGGGCTTCTTTAAGAACCTCGCCGGCGGCTTCCTTCTCGCCCATGCGGAGGAGGGTTTCCGAGAGGGAACGCATCCACCGCGCTTCGTCGGCGGGGGGAAAGCCCAGGCCGATGAGGGAACGCAGGGCTTCGGCATAGGCGGGGCCGTCAACGGCTGTTTTAAGTTTGAGGCGCACCAGGTCCTTGAGGACGCTTTCTACTTCTCCCATAAAATGGCGGAAATAGGGCTTTTGCCGTTCTTCCCTGACAATGGCCGTGAGGAGGCCCAAGGCTTCGTGGAAGCGGCCCCGCTTTTCGAGTTCTTCGGCAAGGATGAAGGCGCAGTCCATCCAGTCCTCCCGGTCGAGGTAGTCCCGCAGGGGAAAATCACTGCCGCCCCGCTCGTCCCAGACCGCGACGGCCTCTTCTTCTTCAAAATGAAGGAGGTCGAAAAACACCAGTTTGGCCATGCTTTCGCTGTCATTCTGGTCCTTGAGGAATTCCCGGTAATCAAAACGCGCGTTTTGGGCGAAGCGGCGGCAGGCGCGGTCGTATGCTTCCCGCCTTTCGCTGTCCAGGAGGGTTTTGTAGGCGGCAAGGAGGCGCCGCATGGCTTCCTCGCCGCCTGATCTTCCGGCGCTGTCAGGGTGGGTTTTTTTGGCCTTTTCCCTGAAGGCCCTTTTGATTTCCGCGGCAGAAGCGTCTTCCGCCACGCCAAGTATGGAATAGTAGTCCCGCACAATAGGCCCCTAGGCGCCTATGCGTTTACCCAGGGCTTCGGCCTGGGCGGAACCCAGAATAAGATCACTCCAGTTGACAATGATTCCTTCTTTTTCCATGAGGGCCATGAGGCGGGAAAGGGCCCGCGGGCTGAAAAGGCCCTTCTTTTTTATAAAGGCCGCCCCCTTCTTCCGCCCCAGGCCGCCTGATGACGAAAAAACGGTCCGCGCCGCGCCGGGGATTTTCCCGCTCAGGAACGAAAGGGGCTCGGCAATGAGGGCAAGGTAATCATAGCCCGGAAGGCTCCTCATGTCGCCGCCATAGCCGTTTACCAGATCGGCCCTGTGGCCCATGGATTCCATGCCCCGCGCCAGAGAGACCGCCCAGGGAGGGAAGCCGCTTTCTTCGGTTTTCCGGTTTGAAGGAAAAACAATAAGCGCGATTCTCATGCCCATACCGCCTCAGGCCTGTTTGTAGAGCTGGTCAATGCCCGGTTCCTTGACCAGGAGCACCGAACATTTGGCGTTTACCATAATCTCCCGGTGGGCGTGGACAATGATGTCCCGGGAACTCCGGTCCCGTTCCCAGCCGCCCAGGACGATGAGGTCCGTGTTCTTTTCTCCGGCGGCGGCGAGTATCTCGGTATACACCGCGCCCCGGCGCATTTCCCGTTCAATCTTGACCCCCTTGGCCCTTGCCAGCTCTTCCACAAAGGAAAGGTAACGCTCGCCGTTGGCCTCAAGGCTCTTTTCGTATTCCTGGCTTTCTTCGGGTATAAAAATTTTGCTCAGGGCAAGCTGCCGTATGGTCGCCGTATCCACCACATAGACCGCCGACAGATGGCAGTGGTACAGTTTTGCCATGATGATCGCGTATTTCGCCGCCGAGACGGAAGCGTCGGAACCGGAGACAGCCACAAGAATCCTGGAGATGAGGGGTTTCATACACGATACTGTATACTATATGAGGGGTTTTTAACAATAGAACGAAGGGCGGGCAAACCCCGTATAATTGTTTTTCGGGGGACAATTACACGGGGAAGAACCATGGCGAATTAGTAATGATACCTGAAAGAAAGGTTTACCGTATCAAGTCCATCGCCCCCGCTGTTTACAAGGCCCACACTCATGTGGTACAGGGGATTTTTGTCCTCAATGGCGGCATAGTAGGTACCGTTTTTCCTTGCCAGCGCCGTGTCATACTGGAAGGGCCGGATAAAGCCGTAGACCACCGCTCCTACCTCAAGGACCATGCCAAAATAGAACGCCGTAGTGGGCTCGGATCCACCGTTGCCATAAGTGTCGTATGTGGTCGTATTTCCATTTATAACACAGAGGACCCCGACAAGCTCGGCGCCGCCTACGATGAGGCCGCCGACCCAGTCGCCCATGGTAAAGGAACCAAGGCCGTAAACGATATTGAGGAAACCGGCGCCGACTTTTCTGCCGGTGGAAAAATTAAGGCCGTTGGGATAGGTAGTCATTGAGGTCTGAGTAGACGGAGAGGTTCCGGCGGCGCCGGCAAGCAGCGCGTTTGTCCGGGTATCCTTTCTGATGTTGGCCTGGGGGACGGCCTGTATGGCGGCGCTTACCACTTCGATTGCCCTGAACCGTATGCGGTAGCTGTTGCCCAGGTCTTCCAGGCTGCCTGAAATAATGGACTGGGCTCCCAGCTTCATGCCGATTTCCTGGGCCGAGGTGTCACTTACCTCTCCTGACATCTGGAAATTCATTTCCTGCTGGATAAGTTCCAGGTTCTGCCGGTCAACAACCACCAGGCGTCCGCTGTTTACCAAAGCGGCGGTCAATTCATCAAGCACATAGTTTGAAAAACGTGTCGATGGTGAATTAAAATTAAGAACCACTACCTTGACCCCCCGCTCCAGCCTGCTTTCAATCTCCTGGGCGCCGTTTTGGATGGCGTCATCAAGGCCCACAAGGGTCTGGGAAAAAGCAAGAGACGTACTCAGGGTCAGGGCAAAGACAAGTAACAATTTCTTCATCATATCCTCCTTAAAACCGGGCGCCGGCGATGAGATTTTCCATACCCGATTGAATCCTGTTTCGCAGTTCCTCTTGTTGGGCGTTCCTGGCTTCTATTCTTCCAAATGTTTCCGCTATGGACGCCTTTAGATCATCTTCCGATATGGCGTATACCGCGTAGACGCTGTACTTTTCGGCTCCCGTTGTCCGGGAACGGGTTTTTATCCAGGTATCAAGAACCCTTTCGAGGCCCGTGATGGTCGCCCTGGCGTATAGTCCCCTGAACTGGTCAAGGAGGTTTTCCGCCTCGGGACTGTCCAGGTCTCCGGTCAGTACAGTCCCTGATTGGGAGATGGCGGTGGCCTTGATCTGTTCGGCACATTCTGCATAGGCGCTGGTATTTACCCATGCCTGTAACACTTCGAGATTTGCCCCATCCTGCTGCATGAGTGTGGTTTTTCTGCCGTTCACCCGGGGAAGCCTGCTGAGTTCCTCATAGGGATCGCCCTGGGCAACGGCAGAGGCCCAGGCCGGACGTTCGGCGCCGACATTGCGGCCCCTCCAGTCGATGACAATATCATCAGGCTCTTCCGCCGCTACGTTTTCGGCGGGGTTTTCCGCTTTTGGCGCTCCAGCGCAGGCAGCAAGAAAGACGGCAAAAATCACCGGCAGCCAAAAAAATTTCTTTCGTTTCATAATATACTCCTTACTATGTTCCAATAGTTATCTGCCTACGGAAGCAGTTAATTTGGCGATAAAATTTTCTTCCAGGTCCCGCTCAACGGCAAGAAAGGCGCGGTTATACGCCCCGTCGAGGGTAATATGTCCGTAACGGGTGTAATTTTTACTGTAGGAAAAAAGAACCGCGCCGCCGCGTTCTATACGCAGGGTTACGCCCGGTCTTATAAAGACACCGCTGGGAAGGTTCTCCTCGGCGCTGGTAAGAATAACCGAAACAAGATACGCGGGGTTTTGCCTGGCGATGAGATAGCCTGAACTTTCCAGCAGTGCCCCCAGAGCGCGTTCAACGCGCCCGTTTCTGTCCCCTTCGACAGTAAGGCCAAAGTTTAGATTCCCCCGCCGGGAACGGTAATCGGAACGTATCCTTGAGATCAGACCCAGAGTCCCGGCGTATTTTTGGGAGGCCCCGGTATCGACAAGGGCGGCGGTTTTTATGAGTTCTTCGGTAAGGTCCGCCATGCGAAACGCCCGGTACAGAAGGCTTGCGGCGTAAAAGTTGTCCGTTTCCCTGGCCGCGTCATCACCAAGAGTCCTCATGGCGGCGGAAGCGGTGTTTATTTTTGATTCATAGATTGAAGCGGCCTCAAGCCTGTCGATGTAGGCGAGGACGGCCCAGGTGCGGGACCGGGTGTTTTCCCAGGGAGATGTAAAGCGTATACCTAAGAAATCCGTTTCCGACCTGATGACGGCGTTTTCGGTGATATAGGTTTTTTTTGTAAACTCAGTCGTGTCATTGGCCACAGCCTCGTTAAATTCCCGAATAGCCTGATTTCTGATTTCCGTGGTGGTATTGAAAAAAAGGGATATGGCGGCGATAGCAGATGCTTCCGCCTCGGCCCTGCCCGTTCCCTCGCCCAGAGCCGATATATAACGGCTCGAAGGGTAGCGGCCTTCCTTGTCAAGATACCAGTCAGGCGCCTGGGCGGCGAGAAATATACTGCCAAAACAGAGGAAAAAAATGAGTATACCACGCCGTTTCATTTCCAGCCCTCTAATAACTTTAATACAATCATTCCAACTGAATTAAAGTTATAGTAACAGGAAATATAAAAAAGTCAACTGCATTACAGTTATTTTAATGCTATTACAATGTTTCCAAAGGGAAAAAATAGGTAGTTAATGATAAAAATGACCCGTTTTCAGGAACTGTTTATCAAAAATCTCAGATTTTTAAGGAAAAAAAAGGGTATCAGCCAACTTGCCTTTTCGGAAAAAATAGGGGTTTCGCCCAATTATCTTAACGCCGTGGAAAACGGCAAAAACTTCCCCTCTCCCGATATTATCCAGAAAATTTCTGATTCCCTTGGAATTCTTCCCTATCAGCTTTTTTTAGAATATCCCCTTTTCGGGGAGGGGGAACGTAAAGGCCATGAGAAGGAAATGCTCATCCAGGAACTGACAATATTGCGCGGAAAGCTGCTTCTCGAAATAGACATGGCCATAGAAAAATGCCAAGAAAAACCGGGGAATATCTAAGGACCGGCAGACACGGCGGATTTGTTACGGTTCAGCGCGATATATCTTCATGGCGCCTCATCCTTGTTCTCCGCCTCCAGGCCGATCTTGATAAACTCCGGCCTGTAGACGCTGTTAAGGAGCATGAAAGGCTTATTCCGCGGCCCCGGCGGGAGCTTCCGTTTCGGGCAGGATATCCTGGCCGGAAGGGGGAGCCTCCTCATTGAGGAACCAGTCGGCGCCGGATTCCGGCGAGGTCTGCTGCCGGGCAGCGGCTTCCACGCCTGAATCGCCGGGGGCCCGGTGCATCAGGGCCAGGCCAAGGGCAATGACAAAAAACAGGCCGCCCAGGACCGACGTGGCCCGGGTAAGTATATTACCCGACCGGGAGCCGAAAGCCGAGCCGCTGCCGCCGGCAAAGATTCCGCCTATGCTGTTTCCTTCCTCGTTCTGTACCAATACTATCAAAATGAGAAGAATCGCTACAATCACAAAAAAAACAAGGAGCACTACACTAAAAATCGCCATTTATTTGACTCCATTTATTTTTATACTACCAAAAGC
Source organism: Spirochaetaceae bacterium (assembly GCA_031268255.1). Lineage (GTDB taxonomy): Bacteria > Spirochaetota > Spirochaetia > Treponematales > Breznakiellaceae > JAIRTD01. The sequence goes on along the minus strand of JAIRXO010000124.1, from coordinate 7,639 downwards.
GCGGAATTTATGCAAGGTCGCTGTATACAGGCCGGCATGGTAATTTACGCGGTATTCTCCGCGGCGCCGATGATTTTTTCGGGGGGAAGCCACTTCCGCAGGCACCGGTTAAGGGACGCGAATTCTATGGGTTTGGCGAGAAAATCGTCAAACTGATTGCTGAGGAACATGTTTTCGGCTCCGTCAACCACATTCGCGGTCAGGGCGATAATGGGAATTTTTTTGTACCTGCCACCAAGTTCCCGTATGCGCCTTGTGGCTTCAAGCCCGTCCATTTCGGGCATCATGTGGTCCATAAACACAAGGTCATAGGTGTTTTTTTGAATCAGTTCTATGGCCAGGATGCCTTTCTGGGCCAGGTCGGACTGTATGCTGAAACTTTCGAGCATGGCCTCGGTAACATTGAGGTTGATTTCGATATCGTCCACAACCAGCACCTTTGCCAGGGGGGCTGAAAATTCCAGGGGAGCGGCGGGGCCTGAGTGTTCTGTTTTTTCCCCTGCCTCAGTATAGGGAAGGGAAACCGAAAAGGTCGAACCTGAGCCATAGTCGCTTGCCACCGAGAGTTCGCCGTCCATGAGGCGGCAGAGGCGGTAACAGATGGCGAGGCCGAGTCCCGTGCCTACCACATTGCGGTTTTTCCGTGTATCAAGCTGCTCAAAGGGCCGGAACAGCTTGAGCGCGTCCTCTTTCCTGATGCCTATACCGGTGTCCTCCACATCAAAGCGGAGTCTTTCGTTTTCAAGCCAGGCCCTGAATTCCACCGAACCTTCGATGGTATACTTCATGGCGTTGGACAGGAGGTTGATAAGCACCTGCCGCAGGCGGTTCTCGTCGCCGTGGATAAACTGGGGCAGATTATCGTCTATGACAAAGCGAAGGGCGAGGTTCTTCTTTTTGAACATGACCAGGAACATCGTATAGATATTATCGAGAAGGGAACGAAGGGAATAATCGCCGTTGATGATTTCGAGTTTGCCGGCCTCTATCTTGGAGAAGTCAAGGATATCGTTGATAATGGAAAGCAGTGAATGGGCCGACTTGTAAATATCATCGAGGTACTTGCGCTGCAGATCGTTAAGTTCGCCGCGCCTGAGCAGTTCGTTGAGTCCCAGTATGGCGTGCATGGGGGTTCGTATCTCATGGGACAGAACGGCAAGAAAATCCGATTTTGCCCTGTTGGCCGCCTCGGCGTTCTGTTTTTCCCTGAGTATGTCGGTAAAATCAATAAAGACCGCCAGCACCCCGGCCCTGATGCCGGCATCCCCTCCCTTGGCGCTTCCTATGCCCATAAGTTCTATTGAATAATACCGCGCCTCGCCCTTTCCCGCAAAGTCAATCCACTGGTTAAGGGATACTGTTTCCCCGGAACGGGCCACAGCGTCAACGGCCTTCCCAAGGGCGGGGAATACTTCGCCGTCAAGGTAGGGCGTGAAAATTTCCCCGTAGGGTTTGTTCCTGATATAGTCAATATTGGGAATGCCGGTGAGGGTAAGAAACATTTTTGTACAGAGTACGAGTCGCCCCGTGTCGTCAAGGAGGAGTATGATATTGGGGCAGCTTTCCAGGAGCATATCCGTATAGGCTTTCTGTTTGGCGTTAGAGGCGGTAAGCACCGCCCCCAAAACTTCCTTGGACTCCATGGTCCTGGTTACCTTGTCAAGAAAGCTCTTGGTAAGCCTGACTTCCCTGGAAAGCCTCGCTTTTTCGAGTTTAAGCTGTCTTATCTGCTCTTCGAGCAAATCTTTTTCAATATCCTCAGGCACCGCTTACGCTCCGTATTTTTTATCATGGCCGCAGGGCAATCTACACCACGCAGAGGATGAAGGTGTTATTATGAAAACGGTTGACTGCGGTCTCACTCCGTATCAGCGTGGGACACATCTCGCCGCCTGAGTAAGCCAGAAGAAAGGGAGCCTTTTGGCCGCTCTTCTTTTTCAGGAGTTCCACCTCGGCGAATATATCGCTGCCCAGAGACATGCTCCGCGAGACACAGGAATAGGCAAGAAGGAACGACGGCTTGTCATTTTCTTCCAGGGCGGCGTCTATCGTTTTTCCCGTGGTAAGAAGCACGTCTCCCTTGTCAAAGACTCCTATGTAAAGCGTAGAGCCTTCGGGCATGGCGCCGGCGCAGATCGCGTTTTTGTGTTCATCAAGGCCTATAAATACCCTTGAGACCATGGGGGTTCCGTCATTGTAGTCAAGCATAAAGGGAAGGGAGGTCAAGGCGTAACTGGTTTCGCTGGCCTTTGTCATGCCTATAGAGGCAAAATATTCGGCTACCGGGCGGCCGTTAAGCTCTTTAAGTATATGGCCGTCCGATGAGGTTACTATGGCGGATCTGTCAAGTATCTTGTTCCGCGAAATGGCGGCCAGATAAAAACGGGGCTGTATGTTCCCGTATACAAGTACCATCGCAAGGGAATCGCGGTAATGTTCTCCCCGGTATAGCATATAACATTCCCGGAAATCGGTGGTGTCATCAACAGCCAGGGTCCCGAAGCAGGGAACTCCTCCTGACGCGCCGGTAATCACGCTGATATACTCATCGCCTGAATTTTCGACCATGAAGGGGGCAAAGGCAAAAACAAGCGACGGCTTTTCTTCCCTTTCCCCGGCGGCGCTCCGGTATGCCTCGGCTATCCTTTTGCCGCTTTCCTCCCTGAGGGAAGCGGTGCGGACCGTCTTAAAGCTCACGTCATCGCTGGTCAGCACCATGAGGGTCAAAAGCAGGGTGCCCTCGCCGCCTGAGACGGCCTGGGCCGAGGAAATGGCCCCCACCATGTCAAAGGGAAAGGCTTCCTGTACGGCCTTTACCACTCCCGAAAGAACGAATTCATAATGGCAGGCGATTATGCCCACCGAATTCCGCAGCAGGGGCTGCGCGGCGTCAAGCTGGGTTTTGAGTTCCTTTACCGCCCCCTCTATATCATCGATGCTCTCTGTAGAAACCGTTACGGCCCTAATCATACATGTTCCTCCTCTTTAAGATATTTTCTCAGCAGGGCGAATACTTCCTCAAAATCAAGGGGCTTTCCTATATGGCCGTCCATGCCCGCTTCCTGGGCTTTCTCGATGTCCTCGCGAAAAACATTGGCGGTCATGGCGACAATGGAAACAGGGGGCAGCGCCCTCTCCCTTTCAAATTCACGGATTTTCCGCGTTGCCTCATACCCGTCCATTTCGGGCATCTGCACGTCCATCAAAATCAGGTCATATTTATCCGGGGCTTCCGTAAACATCCGCAGCGCCACGGCGCCGTTTTCGGCGCAGTCAACGATCAGCGCGGCGGGCTCCAGAAGCGACAGGACTATTTCCCTGTTTATCTCCACATCTTCGGCAAGAAGTATGGTTCCTTTGAATTTTTCCCAGGGAAGGCTTCCCGTCCCCGCCGGTTCAAGGAGCTTTTCCTGTCCTATGCAGGTGTTGATACAGTCTACTATGGTAGACGGAAAAAGGGGCTTGGGCAGAAACTTGTCCACCCCGGCCTGTTTCGCCTCCGCCTCTATGGTATCCCACCCGGAGGCCGAAATCATGATAACCACAGGTTTATACCCTGTCCTGTCCCCCGGGGCCGTGATTTTTCCGGCCAGTTCCACCCCGTCCATGCCGGGCATTTTCCAGTCGATAAAGCAAATGTCATAGGGGCCGTTTTTGGCGATAAGGGAAAGGGCTTCTTCGCCGCCTGAAGCGGTATCGCAGGAAAAGCCGAAACGGTCTCCTATGTCCTTAAAGTAGTCCCGTATATCCCCGTCGTCATCCACGGCCAGAAGGCGCAAATTCCCCCAGCGGACTCCCGGCGCGAAAAGGGACGCTCCTTTGCTGTCCCCTTCGCTTAACGTTACGGTAAACGTAAACTCCGCCCCTCCTCCCGGTTCGGACTCAACCCAGATTGTTCCGCCCATGAGTTCGACTATGCGCCGGGAAATGGACAGCCCCAGGCCGGTCCCGCCGTATTTCCGGGAGGTGCTTGAGTCAGCCTGCTGAAACGAAGAAAAAAGCCGGGCCTGCTGTTCCACGCTGAGTCCTATGCCCGTGTCCCTGACGCTTATCATAAGGGTATAGTTTGAAGACGAGGCCGTCGCCGGAGAAAGGGGCGCGGATTGTCCACCCAGACGGGCGGCAAGGCGTATGGTCCCGTATTCGGGGGTAAACTTTACCGCGTTGGAAAGCAGATTGGTAATGACCTGGGCGAGGCGCTGGTCATCGCCGTAGAGGTACTGGGGAATGTGCCTGTCTATGTAAACGGTAAAGTTCTGGTGTTTTTCTTCAACCTTGAAATTAACCACATTAACCACTTTGCGGAGCATTTTTTCAAACTGAAAATTGGCAAAAGAAAGCTCAAATTTGTTGGCCTCGATTTTTGACATATCCAGTATGTCATTGATGATACCAAGCAGATGCGTTGAGGCTTCTTCTATCTTGCCCAGGCAGTATTCCTTTTTTTCCAGCTCGCCGGAAGATTTGGCTATGGTGGTCATGCCTATGATGGCGTTCATGGGAGTGCGTATCTCGTGGCTCATATTGGCAAGGAATTCGCCCTTGGCCCTGCTTGCCCGCTCGGCCTGCTCCAGGGCCGCGGCCTTTTCCCGTTCCCGCTGGTCCCGTATCGCCGCTCCGGCTATGACGCTGTTTATCGTACTGACCAGGATACGCTCGTTCTCGGTCCAGACACGCCGGGACCGGCATTCCTCTATGCTCAAAACAGCCCAGAAAGAACCGTCCACATAAAGGGGCGTTATGATAAACGATTCTACCCCGGTGGCGCCCATGACTTCGCTCTCAAGGTTTTCGTTTATGTCGTTGCATATAACGATGGGTATATGTTCGGGCTGCCTCATGGGGAATTCGCAGTCCACAATGTCGCGCAGCCCCTCGGTCTCGGGAACAAAGCTGTACTCGTCGGCAGAGCACCAGATATAAACAGGCCGGAACACGCCGGAAAGCGGATCGGGTATTTCTATCAGTATGCGGCTTACGTTGAGGAACTCCCCTGAAATGCGCAGGCTGTCGTTTATCAGTGCCGAGGTATCGGCCGCCGAGATAAAGGTTCCGGTGAGGCGGGACATGAGTTCCTGCTGCTTGAGGCGCAGAAGGGACGCGGCGTCCTGCTTTTTTTTGGCGAAGAAGCCGATGACGCAGATGATGACGGCGAAGATAATAAAAACAACCATGACGGTCGCCAGAGTGATGATGCGCCGCTGGGTTTTCAGAATCTGATCGTCGCTTATATCAACCCCGGCGATGGCAACTACCCTGCCCTGCCCGTCAAACACCGGCGCGTAGGCAGAGAGCAGTCCCGTATACCCCGCCGAATAGATGCCCATGACCGTAGTCGCGGCCCTGCCGTTAAACGCCATGAGGGGCGCGTCCTCAATGTCCAGGTCGGGCGTGGCAAGATTAACTGTCTGGTCAGTCTCGTCGTTATCCACGATAAAACGCGCCGTATCTGCGTCTACGCGCCGCAGGTAATAGGCGTACACAAGATTGTACTCTTGGGCAAAATCAATGAGCCTTGCCCGTATTTCCCCAAAGACAGGTTTCTCCATGTCGCCTGGGACAACCAGTTCATCAAGTTCCCCGGCGCTGACAATAAGGGCCGCGGCGCGGCTTGCGGCAAGCAGCCTTTCGTCAATGTTGTTCTTAAAGTCGGCGGAAAGGTTTACGATAAAAACACTGATGGAGACGGTAACGCTCAAAATCATCAGCATGGCGGCGGAAAAGAGCAGCACCACGAAATTTTTGAGTAAAAATTTTTTTGCCCTGCCTGAAAAACCCATGGTTACGGAATGTCCCGCGGCCGGAAAAAAGTTCCCGGAGCCGCGCAGGTCAGCCGAACAGTGCTATGGGAACAAAGGTATCCGCCTTGAGGGAGGCTCCGCCTACCAGGGCGCCGTCGATATTCTCCTTCGCCATAAGCTGGGCGGCGTTTTCGGCCTTTACCGAACCGCCGTACTGAATGATTATTTTTTCGGCTGCGTCCTTGCCGTAGAGCTTCGCTATCACACCACGCACATAGGCATGGATGGCGTCGGCATCTTCGGGAGTCGCGGTCTTTCCGGTTCCTATGGCCCAGACAGGCTCATAGGCCAGAGTTACCCTTTCAAGATCGGATACGGACACACCGGCAAGGCCCTTGACGGTCTGGGTCTCGCAGACATTTTCCGCCTGGCCGGCTTCCCGTTCGGAAAGCAGCTCTCCTATGCAGAGTATGACCTCAAGGCCGTGCCTGAGGGCAAGTTTAACCTTTTTGTTGATAAGTTCGTCATCTTCCTTGTATGTATGACGCCGTTCGCTGTGGCCGAGTATCACGGCCTGTACGCCCAGGTCCTTGAGCTGGAGTACCGAGACTTCTCCGGTATGGGCGCCCTGTTCCTCAGACGCCATGTTCTGGGCGCCAAGGAGTATGTTGCTTCCCTTTACAATGGCGCCCACGGTCTCAAGGCAGGTAAAGCCCGGCGCTACAAGGTATGTATGCTTTCCGCCTTTAAGCTGAACCACAAGAGATTTGGCAAGTTCAGCTGCCTCACTCCGGGTCTTATGCATCTTCCAGTTTCCCGCGATGTAATAAGGTCTTGTCATACATATCCCTCCTTACAAAATAACTGTGCTATCTTCGGGTTTCGCGCCGGATTCAGGTTCTGCAAACCTCAATGCCGGGAAGTTTCTTTCCTTCAAGCAGTTCAAGCGATGCGCCGCCTCCGGTGGAGACATGGCTCATCTTTGACGCCAGATTGAATTTGTTTACCGCGGCGACAGAATCCCCGCCGCCGACTACGGTAATGACCTGCCTCTCCGTGGCCCCGGCGACAAGACGCGCCACCGCTTCGGTTCCTTTGGCAAAGGCGTCAAATTCAAACACGCCCACAGGGCCGTTCCACACTATGGTTTTTGCCCCCGCAAGCACCTCCTTGTATTTAGCGACGGTCTTGGGTCCTACGTCAAGGCCCATGAGCCAGTCAGGAAGATCAGGCCCGTCTACATGAATCGCCTTGTTTGCCGCGTCAAAGGTCTCGGCCGCTTCCTGGTCTAAAGGAAGCACAAGCTCCACGCCCGCTTTGGCCGCGCTGTCGAGAATTCTTTTGGCCGTGTCAAGCTGGTCGTCCTCGACCAGGGACTTGCCGACCGTATGGCCCTGGGCTTTGAGGAAAGTATAGGCCATACCGCCCCCTATGACCAGGGCGCTTGAGTTCTTCAAAAGGTTTTCGAGGACCGCTATCTTGGACGAAACCTTGGCGCCGCCTATAATGGCCACAAGGGGTTTTTGGGGATTGCTTACTATGGATTCGAGGTAATTGACTTCTTTTTCCATGAGGAAACCCGCCACGGACACCGGAACGAATTTCGCGATGGAAGCCGTTGACGCATGATCCCTGTGAGCCGTCCCGAAAGCGTCGTTTACAAAAATATCGCCATAGGATGCAAGCTCCTTTGCTAACCTGTCCCGTTCGGCCCCATCCTTGGAGGTCTCTTCCTTATGGAAACGGGTATTCTCAAGCATAATCACCGATCCGTCTTTTTGGGAATCAATAAAGGCTTTTTTTCCGTAACAGGAATCTTCACCGGCGAAAATAACAGGCTTCCCGAGCTTCTCCGCGAGATAGGCGGCCACCGGCGCCATGCGGTGTTTGCCCCTGAT
>JAIRXO010000103.1 GCA_031268255.1 Spirochaetaceae bacterium | reverse complement strand
TTCCTGATGAGTCTCTGCTTGAATATGGAGCGAGATACGAGAGAGAAGTATATGATATGGTTAAGGTATTCCTTGATGCGGGGGCCGATCCGAATTTTAAGGGAAATCCCGGCGGCCGTATTTTACTAATCGCGACGGACTGGAATTATAAAAGATATTTTAAAAAGAACGGCTGGCTTCCGATAAATTACGCGATAGAAGAAAATGCCTTTACCATAGTAGACTTGTTACTTGAACATGGTTCCACCTTAGATGAGACATCACTCAGGAACGCGGAGATAGCCAGTACGGCTGTAAATGATACGGCAATGCTGGATTATATAAGGGCCAAGATGAAGGAAAAGGGCTTGCTGTAAGAATACACAGTTTTTTCACCTTTAACGGAGAACGCGGAAAAGTCATTAAGGCCGGCCTGCGAAGGGGTGCTGGAATAACAAACGCGTAAGCGTTTTTATGGAAGCAGGGGGAGCGGCTAGACAGATGCGTGAACATGACAAACCAATCCGGGAAGCGCGCATTGAGGGTCTCCGGCGGCAGGGGCGAATCCAGCCTATCCGGGAGCTTTAGACGCGAAGCGGCTAGCGGACGGATGGGCGATTCGCTTCCGCCGCCGGAAACAGCGGTCTGCGCACTTCCCGGCTTTGGTAAGTTAGTGCTCCCCCTCCCCTATTCCAGGGGGGCAAAGTAGCCTCTTCCGTCCCTACCGGAACGGTCGAGAAGGTAGACTTCGGCTTCTACGGGAAGGTAGGCTCTGCCGAAATCGGTGGCGAGGGACGAGCGGTAGCGCAGTATATAGGTGCCTGAGGGAGAGTTTTTGAGCGCGGCGATTTCGGGGCCTATGCTTCTGCTCCGGTACAGGGGCAGGGCGGCTCCGCCGGTCTGGGTGCAGAGGTACTGGATTTCCGCTCTGGCCGGGGTATTGCCGAGGAGGACCGCGTAAAACACTATGCCGTTATTCGCCATGTACGCGGCGAGTTCGGACAGGCCGTACTGGGAAAAGGCTTCGTCTCCGAGGGCGCCTGTGGTAACAAAGACTACGGCCCGTTTTTTCGCTCCCGGAAGGAGGCTTGTGGCGGCGAGGCGCAGGCCCTGGTCAAAACGCCAGCGCGGGCTGTAGGAAGCGGCGGCGCCCCGGGCGGCCTGGGCTATATCGCCGGCGCCGAGAACAGGCTGTTCACCGGCGGAAACAACAATGACTCCGGCGCCGGATGAGGCGGCGTCCCTGGCCGCCGCGGCCATGTCGTCCCGGTAGGCCAGGGCTTCGGGAGAGCGTTCCATGAGCAGGGCTATGTCGCTTTGCCCGGAAAGATAGGCCGCGCCCAGGAAGCTCTGTTCGCTTACAGCCTCTCCGTTTTCCGACAGGAGGAAATTCCCCCCGTCAAGGCCGACTACAGGGCGCCGTGCGCGGTCCTGTACCTGTATCTCCACGGTTATCTCGGGGAAGCGGTCCGAAATAACCCGTTCTATCTGCACAAAGAGGCCCGACGCCATATCGTCCATGCGGGTCAGCACCGAGACTTCGCCCTCCGAAAAATTCGCCGCCAGTATGTTGCCGTTGCTGTCCGTGTCGGCGCCGACTATGCGCACGCCGGGGTTTCCCGCAAGGCCGGCCTCGCGCACTACCGACGACTGGGGGTCTATGATGATGATGCGGTTGGTATCGGCGGCAAGGAGCCGGCCATCCCCGGTAAACCTGAGGCTTTCAGGCCCGGTGAGCCCTTCGGCTTCAAGGGGGCCGAGGTACGTTCCGTTGGAATCAAAGCGGTAGATTTCCCTGCGCACGCTGTCGGCGGCGTAAATTACCCCGCCGCCTGAGGCCAGTCCCGTTGGGGATACCAGGCCCGGAAAGCCGCCGCCCCTGAGGCCGAAGGCCAGTATAAAAACGCCGTCAGGGTCAAATTTAAGTATGCGGCGGTTGCCGTAATCAACAACGTAAAGATAGCCGTCTTCGTCAATGGAAAGATTCTGGGGTCCGACAAACTGACCCGGCCCCCTGCCACGGGAACCTATATAGCCCTGCCAGACGCCCTGGGGGCTGAGTACGCTGATTCTGTTTCCCCGGTATTCGGAGACATAATACCGTCCGTCCTGACCCCTGACCATATCGTAGGGCCGGTCAAATCCGTTGAGGGGGCCCCGTATCCTTTCCCGTATGATACCGTTTACGTCAATGCGCACCAGTTCGTTGGAACCGTAGGCCACTACCCAGGAAGAGCCGTCCTCAAGGGGAAGCACCGAGGTTGGCTGGCGGTACAGGGTCTGGCCGTCGTCCTGCCGTCCGGGATAGCGTCCGGCTTCGACATAGCGGGCTTCGTCGTCAAGGCGGGTAAAGAGGCTGCGCCGGTTCCGCACCGTCTCAACGCGGCTTCCAAGCAGCACCCCCCTGGGGCTCCGGGGGCCGTAGATATCAAGGGCCGCCTCCCACTGCCTGAGGGCCGTGTCCTCCATGCCGGACCGGTAATAGGCCTGGCCGAGCCATTCGAGTATCAGGGGATTGCCCGGCACAAACGAAAGGGCCCGTTCAAAGGCCAGTATGGCTTCGTTAAACGCAAAGCGGTCATAGGCCTGTACGCCAAGGCGGAATTCTTCCCTGGCAAAAACCGCGCCGCGGTCGCCGGCATCAAGGCCGTTGTCCTGGGCAAAGAGCGGCAGGGCGAAAAAGCAGAGGGCAAGCAGCGCGGAAACACGGAGTTTGTTCATGAAAATTCCCCCACCAGTGTCTTGAGATGTCTGCGTATTTCTTCATGATGGGGGGCAAGCTCATAGGCCCTGCGCAGATAGCCGCGGGCTTCGGCAAGCTCGCCGTTTTTGTAATACGCCCAGCCAAGGGAATCAAGATAGGCCGCGTTATGGGGTTTTTTGTCCACCGCCTTTTTGCAGTAGTAAAGGCCCCTGACCGGGTCTATGGCGGCGTCGGCAAGTATATAGCCCAGGCCGTTAAGGGCGGTGGCATTGTTCGCGTCCATGTCAAGGGCGCTGCGGTAATACTCAACGGCCTTTTCGTACTGTTTCTGGGTCCAGGCCGCGTAGGCCAGGGTGGTATAAATCTGAATGGACTCGCAGCCCGAATCTATAAGCTGCTTGAGTTCGAATTCGGCGAGCTTTGAGCGCCTGGTAATGGTATAAATATAGGCCAGGGCAAGGCGGCACTGGATGCCCCGCAGGGGATAGGCGCCTGAAGTTACCACCTGTTCCAGATAAAGCAGGGCGTCATCGTAGCGTTCAAGTTTCGTATAACAGAGCCCCAGGTAATAGGCCAGCTCGGCGTTCTGCCCGGCGTCAAAACGGCCCGAATCCACGGTGAGAAATTCCCTCAGGGCTCCTTCCCAGCGTCTGAGGCGGAAAAGCCTTATACCTTCCTGGAGGGTCTCTGCCATGGCCTATCCCCCGCGGGCAGCGGAATATACTATCTCCGCCCCGCCGCCTTCCGGCCCGCCGGTTTCCGCTTCGTCTGAGTACAGGCCCCCCCGTATCACCGGATGGATGAACACGGGGCTTACGGATACGAAATCGCTGTCTACCGCGTTACAGTCGGAGCCTTCCGCCTCCCTGGTCTCGATTATGCCCAGGTCAATGATAAGGTCTGCCCCGCCAGGACCCTCCGGCGGAGAAAACACCGGCGGAGAAAACGCCCCTTCCAGGGGCATTCCGTCAGGGCCGGCCCTCAGGAGCCGGTCATGGTAATGCCGCAGGGAGGGAAAGGTAAACCTTGTTTCCGACGAGGCGCCGGCGGTATTGGGAATATTCACGTTAAGAAAAATATCGGCTGTCCACAGGGAATAGAATTCATCAAAACGGGCGGCGCAAAAATCAACGGCCCCTTCCCAGTTATAGTTTTCCTCCGGGGAAACCAGGGAGAAAGCAATGGAAGGCACTCCGTAGAGGCTCCCCTGACGGGCCGCGGCGCAGGTCCCCGAATAGGTAATATCGGTGCCCAGATTGGCCCCGGCGTTTATTCCCGACACAATGACATCGGGCTTTATGCCAAGACCGCCAAAACAGGCTATGGTGGCGCAGTCCACCGGAGTGCCCGAACAGGCCCAGGCCCGGTTTCCCCTTGCCTCAATGCGCAGCGGCTTCCCCATGCTTATGGAATGGGAGAACCCCGAACGGTTTGAATCCGGCGCAAGGATATATACATCATCATTCCGGCGGCCCAGGGCGGCGGCAAGAAGCAGTATTCCGGGACTGGAAAGCCCGTCATCATTGGTCAATACAATGTTCATGCAACCTCATAAAATACAGGCGGCGCCCGCGGGTTTTATTTCATGGACCAGAAGATGAAACCCGAAGATACGCTCGTAATCATCCAGGCGGTGGTTAAATTCATCCACGGCTCTGGCGTCAACTATCGTATAAGTACAGCCCCCGAAGCCCTCGCCGGTCATGCGGGAGCCCACAACCCCTTCGGTTTCCTGGGCCCGCTTTACCAGCCAGTCTATCTCAGGACAGGAAACTTCGTAAAGGTCCCGCAGGCTTTCGTGGGAATGGAGGATGAGCCGGGACAGCGACGCGAAATCGCCCTTGCGGAGTATGTCCTGGGATTCCTCAACCCGCTGCAGTTCCTTGACAATGTGGAGGCAGCGCCTGCGTATCTGTTCGGGAAGGTTCCCCATGGATTCCATGATGTCGCTGGTAACATAGTCCCTGAAACTGGCCCCTTCTTTTTTATTTGAAAGAATGTCCAGACCCCTGCGTATATCCTGCCGGCGGTGCTTGAGTTCTTCTTCCACGCCCATGCGGGGAACCCGTGAGTCCATAAGGAGTATTTTGTAGCCCCCAAGGGGAACCTTGATGGTCTTTGCCTCAAGTTTTTCCTCATCAACAATGAGAAAGTGGTCCTTTTTCGCCGAAAGGGCGATAAGGTAATCCACGGGGTCAAACTGCTTTCCGAAGAACAGCGAGGCCGACGCACTGATCATGCCCAAGAGTTCCCGGTCGCTGATTTTTGCCTGGAAAAACCCCTTGAGGGCCACCGCCGCGGCGACTTCAATGGCGGAAGAACCGGCAAGCCCTATCTGCTGGGGAATGTCCCCGGAGATGGTAAAATTGAGCCCCTTGATGGGAAAGCCCCGTTCCGCGAAGGCGTGAACAGCCACTTTTATGTAATTCGCCCACCTGTCCTCCCGCTTGTACTTGAGGTTGATCAAGGTGGTGCGCTTTCTTTCCCCAAGATCGGCGGCGAAAAAGCGCAGTGAATTGTCCTTACGCAGACTGACCGCGGCCTGAACGCCCCGGTTTATGGCCGAAGAAAGAAACATTCCCCGTTTGGGTTCCCCGTGTTCGCCCAGATAATGAATCCTCCCCGGCGCTTCCGCTATGACAACCCTGTTATTTTGATCTGCTTCGGTCTCATATTCTGCCCGGTGTAAAGGACCGATATCCTTCATTTATATCCTCGCTGTTAATATGGGCTATACCAAGCCCCTGATAATAGTCTTATAATACCCGAAAAGGGGGGATTATTCAATCAAAATCACCGCTTTAATGGGCCTTGAAACAATTTTTTCGGCTTTTCTGATGGCCCTGGCCCTTCCCAACGAGCTTTTTCCCCTCGGAAACCCCCTCTGCGGCTTTTTTGCCCTCTGCCCGTATTTTCTTTCCCTTTCCCGAAGCCGCTCCTATGGGGAAGCGGCCTTTCAGGGGCTGCTGTTCGGGCTGTGTTCCCACGGACTTTCGAGCTACTGGCTGGCCTATTTTGGGGAATTTGCCTTCTGGACCCTGGGGGCAAGCTGTCTGGCTTACGGGGCCTTCCACGCCTTTCTGGCCTGCTTCCTCCGCAGGGCCTGCCTTCCCTTTCCGGGACTTCCATTTCCGGGATTTCCCTTTTCGGGGCTTCCGCCGCGTATAAGCCGGCCCCTCGCCCTTGCCCTGGCCTGGACCGCCTGGGAATGGGCCAAATCCACCGGTTTTCTGGGCTACCCCTGGGGACTTCTTCCCTATACGGTGAATAATTATCCCCTGATGATACAAAGCGCCGATCTTACCGGGCCCTGGGGCCTGAGTTTCCTTTTGGCCCTTTCCTCGTCGCTCTGCGCCGAACTGATTATGACAGAGCCTTTCCGCAAAAAAGGCCGGAAATTTCCGCGAAATTTGTGGAATTTGCGGGAGCTTCTATATAATGGTTCCGGTAACGGCCATGGTAATGGGCCGGGTAATGGCCACGGTAACGGGCCGGGCCCCCTTGTCCGCTTTTGGTGCGTCCTCTTTGCCGGAAATCTTGTGTACGGGGCATACCATCTTGCCCGCCCTGTCCCGGTACAAGAAAAAGTCCCCCTGCTTCTGGTTCAGCATAACGCCGACGCCTGGAACGGCAGCGAACTCGGCGCCCTTTCCGAAGCCATGAGGCTGAGTAACGAGGGATACGCATACGCCAAAACCACGGCGCCCCTGTCCGCCCCCCTCATGATAGTCTGGTCCGAAACCCTGCTTGCCAGGCCCTTTGAGGAATACCGGGGTTTCTTTTTGAAAAACCCCAGAGAGCTTCCCCTGCTTCCCTTCCTTCAGGAAAAAAACGTATACCTCCTCACCGGCGCGCCCCTGGTACATGACTGGGAACACTATACGGCTTTTAACGGAGCCATTCTGATTAGCGGCGGCGGCGCGCTGGCAGCGTCCTATGCGAAACAGCATCTGGTCCCCTTTGCCGAGGCAGTGCCCTTTGGCGATAAACCCTGGATGGCTTCTTTTATGCGGGATATTGTCGGCTTTGAGAGCGGCTGGGAAGCGGGGAAAGAAAGCACCGTCATGGAGCTTCCCCTTGGAGAAGGTAAAACCCTGCGTTTCGGGACGCCCATCTGCTTTGAGGACGCCTTCGGAAAACTCTGCGGGGATTTTTTCAGGAACGGGGCGGATATACTCATTAACCTTACCAACGACTCATGGTCCAGACAGGTCTCGGCGGAAACACAACACCTCGCCGCGGCCCGGTTCAGGACCGTGGAAAACCGCCGCGTGCTGGTGCGCTCGACCAATTCGGGCCAGAGCGCGGTCATAAGCGCCGAGGGCAGGATACTCGCCTCACTCCCCTGCTTTGAGGCGGCTTATCTCGCGGTAGAAGTACCGGTGCAGATTCCCCGGCAGGCGACCGTGTACTCCGTACTGGGCGACTGGTTTCCCCTGTGCTGCGGCATACTGTTCTGCGCCATGATCGTCCTGGGAAGTTTCCGCCGGCCTCCGCGCTTACATGCTTCCTTAATTGGGGGGTAAGTCGAGACCGAAGGGCTCGACTGTAGGGGGGCCGGAAGCACGGGTCCTTATACGCGGCGGCAGGTAAGGAAACAGGCCCCCCTTCATATTCTTGCGCCTTTGTTATCTTTTCAGGCAATTGACAATACGCTATACTCAACGCCATGGTACGAAAACAGTATCTCCTCCCGGCATTGGGTTCGGCGGTTTTTTTCTCCCTGCTTTCCCTGACCGGGACTTTTTCCTTTCTTGAATCAAGGATATACGATGTTTTTCTTCATTTCAGGCCGGACAGGCCCCGGCTTGATAATATTGTTTTCCTTGATGTTGACGATGAGGCCATAGCTCATATAGGCGTTTTCCCCTGGCCCAGGGCGGTCATGGGCGACGGCCTGCTCCGCCTCAAGGAATACGGGGTCAGGGCGGCCATTTTCGATATTGAATATATTGATAAAAGCCCGTCAGGTCTCGATGAGCTTTACTTTCGCCAGGGTCTCAGGTCTGATTTCGGGCAGTCCTTTATGACCATAGACAGTTATGTGGGGGATCTTTTCAGCGCCCTTGGCAATAACAGGATCGGCGTCGGGGATGTCCTCCAGTACGCCGGGGAACTGCGGGACATAATCAACACCGAAATGGAAACCCTTTTCGACAAAACCAGCACCCTTGCCAGGGATAATGACGCTTATCTCGCATCAAGTTCAGGGCTTTTCGGCCATACCTGGGGGACCCTCAATCTCAGGCCCGAAACGCTCACCGGGGAACAGGGAGAACGCCGCGCCTATGCGGAAGAGCGTTTTTCCTAT
>JAIRXO010000082.1 GCA_031268255.1 Spirochaetaceae bacterium | reverse complement strand
GAAACGCCCAAGTCCCTTGATAATGTGGAAACCGTAATTACCGGAAGCGTCCGTACCCTCTGCGAAATCGCCGCGGCTATTGCTTCGGAACTTGGCTATACGCCCCATATACTGTCCACCGATATGAACTGCGAGGCCAGGGAGGCCGGGCGCCTTGTCGCGTCCATGGCCAAACAGATTAACCAGGGTGCGTACAGCGTCAAGACGCCCTGTGCGGTAATCCTCGGCGGCGAAACCGTGGTGCATCTTAAAGGCAAGGGCAAGGGGGGCCGGAATCAGGAACTGGCCCTTGCCGCGGCAGAAGGAATCGCCGGACTAAAAAAACTTTTGGTCCTTTCATTCGGTTCCGACGGCACCGACGGGCCGACCGACGCCGCCGGGGCCTGGGCGGACGGCGCTACCCTGGGACGGCTTACGGAGAAGGGTTTCAAGCTCCAGTCCGTACTGGACGCCAATGACGCCTACAACGCCCTTGACGCCATTGGCGCCCTTATAAAAACCGGACCCACAGGGACCAATGTAAACGATATTACCGTCATCCTCGGCAGCTAAAGTCCGTTCACCCTTTATGATGAAATTCGGGTGGGCCCTTGAAGAAAGCTCCATTCAATAGTAAAGTGATATGTGAGGGAGAGCTATGGCCGATACAGATACTCAAAGTCAATTAGTTACGTTCCATCTTGCGGAAGAACTTTACGGTATAAATATTATGGATGTTAAGGAAATAGTGCGGGTGCAGGCTGTACGGGCCATACCAAACGCGCCTTCCTATGTGGAAGGAATCTTTAACCTCCGGGGAGAAATAATTCCCATTATTAATCTTCATAAACGTTTTCATCTGAAAACGCCTGTAATCGCCGATGGGGACGAACTGCTCTCGGGTTTCATCATCATCGACATAGACGGAATGAAACTCGGCGTCATTATTGACAGGGTCTCCCGGGTGGTTACCATAGAGAAGGACGAGATGCAGAGTCCGCCCCAGATGCTTTCAGGCATAGGCGCCGAATACATTCGGGGAGTGGTCAGACAGGAGCAGGGCTACCTCATCATTCTCAATATCAGGGATCTTTTTAATCCCAGGGAATTGCAGAAAATCAGTGAATTGAGAAGATAAGGAATTCCATGAAAATTGAAGTTTATTCTCCAACCATACGCAGGAAGGAGATGGACGCGGTTCTCACTGCGATGGTAGAAGACAATATAGGCCCCGGGGAATTGTCCCAGAAACTCGTGCAGACTGCCCGTGAATACCTTCATTTTGACTACTGCATCCCCCTGCGGAGTCCCGCGGTGGCCCTGTACTTTGCCCTCAAGGCCCTTGACCTCCATGACGGCGACAGGGTGCTGCTCTCTTCCCTCGCGCCGGGCTACTGCGCCTGGGTGCTTGAGTCCCTGCGCCTTTCTCCTGTGTACTGCGATACGGCCCCTTCCTCGGTCCTGCTTTCCCGCGAAACAATCAGCGCCGCGGCGCGGTCAGGCGAGAAGGCGCCCGGAGCCCTGCTTGTGCATCATGTGCTGGGCTTTGTGCCCGACATGGCTTCCCTTGCCGAAACAGGCATTCCCATTATAGAGGACTGTTCCCGCAGTTACGCCCCGCCTGAGGAAGGGGAAGAAAAGGGTGAAAAAAAGGGCGCGGTGTTTTCCATACTGGGTCTTGAGGAGCGGGACGCCCTTACCGCCGGAGGCGGGGCGTTGCTCTACGCCCTGTCCCGCCGCGATTCAGGCCCCTTGCGGAATTTTGAGTTTCCCGGAGAGTACAGCCTCCCCGGCATCAACGCGGCGCTGGCACAGATTCAATTTAAGGAAGCTCCGCGGAATTTTGCCAAACGCCGGGACATAGCCCGGGCCTATACCCAGGCTTCATTGCGGACCAGGCATAAGCATATAGTGCGGAATGACGAACCTGAATATAATAATTACGCTTTTCCCCTCATTCTTGAAACCGGAATGAAGGATGTGATAGCCTATGGCAGACGCAAGGAGGTTTCGGTGGAATACG
This sequence comes from Spirochaetaceae bacterium, assembly GCA_031268255.1. GTDB lineage: Bacteria > Spirochaetota > Spirochaetia > Treponematales > Breznakiellaceae > JAIRTD01. The sequence continues at coordinate 13,186 of JAIRXO010000082.1, read as the reverse complement.
CCTTTGCGGATACGCTTATGGGATCGGGCCTTGTTCCCCGGGAAGCGTGCCCGGAAGCCTATTCACTGTCCCTGAGGACAGCCCTCTTTCCCCTCTATCCCCGGCTGAGTTCGGCCCAGATAACAAAAGTTTCCAAATTCCTGGCGACTCTGCCGTAAAGGGAGTAACTATGTCCAGGGTGCTTTTGATTGTCAACCTCCAAAAAGCCCATGCCCAGACCCTGGGGGAAGAAATCGCCGCGTGTCTTACCGAACGGGGCGACGACATAACGGTGTATAGCTACGACGGCGAAGCGGGACCCATGAAGCAGGGGCCCTTTAACCTGGCCATAAGCCTCGGCGGCGACGGGACCGTGCTTTTTGCCGCCCGTTCCATGGCGCCCCTCGGTATTCCCATACTGCCGGTGAACGCCGGAACCCTGGGCTTTATCGCCGCCGTACAGGGCGGAGAATGGCTTTCCGTTTACGAGCGGTGGGAGGCGGGAAAGGCCCCGCTTTCAGGCCGGGCGATGCTGGAGCTTAAGGTTGAGCGGCATGGAAAAACAATCATCAATACTGTCTGCCTCAATGATACGGTAATCTCCGCCTCAGGCATAGCCAAACTCATACGCCTCCATGTGGCCGGCAAAACCATACGCCCCGGCCATTACCGTTCCGACGGGCTTATTGTGGCTACTCCCACAGGTTCCACCGCCTACGCCGCCGCTGCGGGAGGACCCATACTGGACCCGGAGATGGAGGCGGTGATTCTTAACCCCATCTGCTCCTTTTCCCTTTCCGCGCGGCCCATGGTGGTCCCCATGGACGAAACCATATCCGTGGAAATCGGGAAGGACCAGAGGAGCGGCGTGCTGCTTACCGTTGACGGTCAGATTGTAGAACCCCTGGAACCGGAAGATGTGGTATACTTGCGCAAGGCGCCGTACAAGACCTGTCTTGTGGCGTCAGACCGGGAGGTGTTCTACCGGGTGCTGCGGACAAAACTGAACTGGTCTCCCGGAGGGGACGCCCATGCTTGAGGAACTTTCAGTACGCAACTACGCCCTCATTGACCAGCTTTCCGTCTCTTTTGAGAACGGCCTTAACATACTCACCGGCGAGACCGGCGCCGGAAAGTCAATTATAGTCGGCTCCCTGGGCTTTCTCTTTGGCGGAAAGGCCGACACGGATATTATACGGAGCGGCGCCGAGGAGGCTTCCGTGTCCGCGGTGCTTTCGGTCAACAAGGACAACGGCGAGGCCCTCAGGTGGCTTGAGGACCGGGATATAGGAGACGACGACCGGAGAATCATACTGAGGCGGAATCTCAAGGCCTCGGGGCGGAGTTCCATCTTTATACAGGATGTGCCGGTAACCCGTAACGACCTTGCCGAATTTACTTCCTTTCTTTTTGATATTCACGGCCAGCACAATCATCAGTCCCTGCTGCGCAGGGAAAGCCACCGCGTCTACCTTGACCGCTTCGCGGGGCTCGAGGAAGAAAGCGCCGAATTTAACCGCGCCTTTCTTGAACTGACCGAGAAGCGCCGGGCCATAGATTCCTATCTTGCCTCGGAGCGGGACCGGGAGGCGAGGCTTGAGCTGCTCCGCTATGCCGTTGACGAGATAGCCGCCGCCGCCCCCCGGACAGGGGAGAGCAGGGAGCTTGAGGCCGAAGCCGCCAAGCTGGGCGACTTTGAGAAACTCGCCGGGCTTATCGCCGCCGGGACCGGGGCCTTTTTTGACGATGAAAGCTCCGCGCTGGGCCTTCTGCGGCGGGTGAAAAATTCCCTCGAAAGCGCCGCCGCGGTGGATGTCTCCCTCCAGGCTCTTTCCCGCCGTATTGACGATCTTTACTACGAGGCCGATGACGCGGCGGACCAGCTCCGCTCGTACAGGGATACCCTTTCCTACGATCCTTCGCGCCTTGAGGCGGTGGAAGAACGGCTCGCCCTTCTGTACAGGCTCAAGAAAAAGTACGGGGAAAACGAGGAGGCCCTCCTTGCCTACAGGGAGAATGCCGAAACCGAGATAGAAGCCCTTTCAAATTATGAAGAAAACCGGGACCGGCTAAAGGCCGAAACCGCGGCGCTGGAAAAGGATATAGCCGCAAGGGCACAGGCGATAAGTTCCCGGCGCAGGGAAGCTGCCGTGCGTCTTGGCCGGCGTATAGGCGAGATACTGGGCAGCCTGGGTATGCCCAAGGCCAAATTCGAGGTGTCGGTAGGAATCAAGGGGCGGAACGCCGCGACAGGAAACCTCATCATAGGCCCCTGGGGAGCCGACGATGTGGAATTTCTTATTTCAGCCAATCCAGGGGAGCCGGTAAAGGACCTTGCCCGTATTGCCTCGGGGGGCGAACTTTCCCGGGTGATGCTGGCCATAAAAACCGTGCTTACCGGCGCCGATACTGTAGAAACCATGATTTTTGACGAAATTGACACCGGCATAGGCGGCGAGGTAGCCCTTTCCGTGGGGCAGTACCTTGCCGAAATAGGCAGGGTCAAACAAATATTCTGTGTTACCCATCTTGCAAGCATTGCCGTAAGGGCGGATAATCATCTCATGGTGACGAAAAAAACCGATGGTTCAAGAACCCATACCGCTGTAAGCGCCCTTAAACCACGGGAAAGGCGGGCCGAAATAGCCCGTATGCTGGCCGGGGACGCGGGTTCCGCGGCTCTTGCGCATGCGGACGAATTACTGGCAAAATACTCAAGACGGGATTAAGATATGGCAAAAATTTCCAACGAAGAAAGGCATCAGTATCTCGAAAAAATCACGCCCTACCGGGAAACGGTCAACGCCATACTCACCAAAGAAAAAACCCTCCTTATGATCATCCAGAAGAATCCCGACGGCATTTCCTTCAAAAAACTCAGCCTGGTAGAGGAAATGCTCAACCTTGCCTCCCAGTACATTATTACCAGTATTATTTCCCAGTCCATGCTCAAGGTGAAAAACGAGGATGCCCTCAATGACGGGCGCAAGACCCTGTATAAGGCGGTTATTTACCTTGAGGACATTGTAAGCGGCCTGCTTGACGTACCCTATGCCGATTATGAGGAAAAACTTGTGGAACTGGAGAGCGTGGACGCCGCCAGGCGCTACCAACTGGTGCGGAAAATGGGGCTTGCCCTTGAGCTTCTCGAAAACGCCTACGGCGACAATACCAAGTGGCGCTGGTCCTTCGTGGAACTGGAAGGCCGTTTTGCCGCCGTAACAAAGAATATCTTCGACCTGAAAAACGCCGTATCCAATACGGACCCCCGTTCCCCCAATTATGAGCCTACGGTATACCATCTGAGGCTTATCAAAAAACTGCTCATGCAGGCCGCCGACCGCTACCGGGAAAAGTACGAACTTTCCACCAATCATATTGATGATTTTAAGCAGGGAATCAGTTTCCTTTCCGCACTGAGGCGTATTCATGTGCTCATGGGCGACCGGGATGACGCCGAGACGGTAAAGAAAAAATACGATATCTGGTCGGCCAAACTTGAGGCGGACATCAAAAAGAACGGGGAGAAAACCGCAAAAAAGATATAATATATATGGAAAAGAACCCTTTCCGGGAATTCCGGAGCCTCGCGCCTTACCTTCGTCCCTATAGGGTACGCTATATACTCGGTTTCTTCTTTCTTATAACTGTTGACATAGCCCAGATGCTGATTCCCCAGTGCGTGCGCCGGGCGGTGGACCTCATGGCCGCGGGAGGTTTCATCTGGAAAGATATTTTGTTTATAAGCCTTTCCATGCTGGGCATAGCCGCGGTGATTTCGGGGGGGCGCTTCCTCTGGCGTTACTTTATCCATGGCGCATCACGGCGCATAGAAATGGAAATCAGAAACCGCCTCTTTGAGCATCTCCTTACCCTGTCCTATGATTTTTACCAGGAGAACAAGATAGGCGATCTCATGGCCAGGGCCACCAATGATATCAACGCCATACGCATGGCCATAGGCTGGGGATTTGTGGCCCTTATCGACGGTACGGTGATGGCCCTTTCCATACTGATCATCATGTTCGCCGAGGACGCGCGGACTTCCCTTCTGGCCATACTGCCGCTGCCCTTCATCACCATACTGATACTCTGTTTCGGCAGGGCTGTGGGAAAAAGATTCCGCAGGGCCCAGGAAACCTATTCGGCGATGAGCAACGCCATACAGGAGACCTTTGCCGGGATACGGGTCGTCAAGTCCTTTGTCAAGGAAGGGTGGTTCATAAAAAAATTCGCCGATACCAATGACGATTACCGCGAGGCGAATATGGCCATGGTCCGCCTTTTCGGCGGCTTCTTTCCCCTTATAAGCCTCCTGTCGGGCCTCACTACGCTGATACTGCTCCTTTCAGGCGGCAGGAGGGTAGTGGAGGGGGCCATGAGTCCCGGCGTGCTTGTGGCCCTTTTTAGCTATCTCCAAATGCTCATCTGGCCCATCATGGGGGCGGGCTTTACGGTGAACATGATACAGAGGGGAGCGGTGAGCCTTGGACGCATCAACGAAATTTTTAGAACCCTGCCGGGCATACGTTCCCCTGAGATGACGGATGCGGGCACTGTCAAGGGGGCCTGCCCGGAAAAAAGTTCCGGCGAAATTGTCATACGCGTTAAGAACCTGAGCTTTAGCTATCCTTCTTCCGGGAGTTCTGACAGAAAGGCCCTCTCAGGGGTAAATCTTGAAATCAGGCGCGGCGACATAATCGGCATACTGGGAAAAACCGGGTCTGGAAAGTCAACGCTGCTCAAGGCCCTGGTGCGCCTCATTGATCCGCCGCCTGAGTCGGTGTTTGTCGATGGCCTTGACGTGCGTTCCTGGGAGCTTTCGGACCTCCGCGCCTCTTTCGGCATGGCCCTCCAGGACAGCTATCTTTTTTCCGACTCCATAAAAAACAACGTGCTTTACGGCGCGGAAGAAGATATTCCTCCCGCCTCAATTCCCGCCCTGCTTGACCGCATAGCCGCTTCCGCCGCACTCGACACGGACCTTGGGTCCTTTGGCGGCGGCTGGGAAACACTTGTCGGCGAGCGGGGGCTTACCCTGTCGGGCGGACAGAAACAGCGCGTGTCTATAGGACGGGCCCTGATACGGCATCCCCGTATACTTATTCTTGACGACGCCTTTTCCGCGGTGGATGCCGAAACGGAACGCCGCATACTGAACAGCCTCCTTGAAAGCAGAAAGGGAAAGACGACTATCCTGGTTTCGCACCGCGTCTCGACCCTCTGCCATGCCGACAGGGTCCTGGTCCTTGATGGCGGAAAACTCAGCGAGGAAGGGACGCCTGGGGAACTTCTTGAGCGGGGAGGCTTTTACGCCCGTACCGCGGCCCTGCAGCGCCTTGCCGAAGGGAGTGTTACCGGTGAGTGATTATTTTGACGCCGAGGAAGTGGTCAAGGGCTATGACCGGCGCATCGCGTTCCGCATACTGTCCTACCTCAAGCCCTACCGCCTCCTGGTCCTGCTTACCGTCATCGCCCTGGCCGTCTCCACCGTGGGGGAACTCTTTATCCCCGTGCTGATACAGAGGGTTATTGACGACGCCATCATGGCCCGTTTTATAACCCTCCGCCATGACGCCCTTGACGCGGGGAGAGAGAGTCTCAGCGCCGAAAGCCTTAAAGTGGCCGAGGAACTCTTGGCCTCCCCTTCGGTCCGTTACATAGGGGAGAGAATTTTTATTCCCCAGAGCCGGAAACTTGCCATGACCCGGAAGGCTGAGGGCGAACTCCGCTCGTTAGGCATCATCGAGGACGAACAGTGGTATGCTTTCAGCGTTCCAGCCGGGGGGGATCTCCTTGACCTTGTCAGGGAACGGGATGATATTTTTATACACGCCCAGGGTGTATCACCGGGAGCGTCCTTTGAGGGGGCAATACGGAACAGGGACCTTTACACCCTGCCTCCGGGCGGGATACGCCTTGTACGGGGCGGCGACCTTGTGGTGATCGCGTCCCGCATGGGTCTTTTGGCGGTGGTCCTTGCCGCGGTATTCGCCTTTACCTTTCTCCAGACCTGGGCCGCCGGTCTTACGGGCCAGCGCATCATGAAAGATATGCGGCTTGAGCTTTTCAAGAAAACAGCTTCCCAGTCAACAAATTTTCTCTCCCGTCATCCTGTGGGCCGCATCGTTACCCGGCTTACCGGGGATGTGGAGACCATCAACGAATTTTTTACCTCTGTCCTCGTGGCCTTTCTCAAGGACCTTTCTGTTATGGCCGGGGTTCTCTTTACCCTTTTTCTTCTTTCGCCCAGGCTTGCCCTGGCTGCCCTCATTACCATGCCGCCGGTGCTGTGGATTACCGCGGTAAGCCGGCGCCGGGCCAGGGATGCCTTCAGACGGCAGCGTGTCGCCTCTTCGCGCCTTAATTCGTATCTTTCGGAACGGCTTTCCGGGGTGCAGGTTGTTCAGCTTTTTTCGAAGGAAAAAAAGAGCGGCGCCGAATTCGCCGAAAAGAACGGGGAGCTTTTTGGGGCGAACATGGAAGAAATGTACGTCTACGCGACCTTTCGTCCGGTAATAGATTTTCTGGCCAATTTTACCGTAGCGACGGTCATCGCCGTTGGAAGCGCCATGGTGCTGAATCTTTCGCTTTCCCTTGGGGTACTCATCGCCTTCATCAACCTGGTGCAGATGTTTTATTCGCCGGTTCAGGATATATCGGAAAAGTACACCATACTCCAGTCCGCCATGGCCGGAGGCGAGAGGGTTTTTGCCCTCCTCGATACCAACGAGAAGATAGAGGACTCAGGCAGACACTCCATAGAAGGCATGATACGGGGCCATATTGAATTTGATTCGGTGTATTTCGCCTACAAGAAGGGCGAGGATGTGCTTAAAAATTTAAGTTTTACCATAAGGCCGGGGGAAATGGCCGCCATAGTAGGCTATACCGGCGCCGGAAAGACAACCATTACCAATGTACTCACCAGGCTCTGGGACATAGATTCCGGTTCCATAAAACTCGACAATGTTCCCATAAAGGAACTTCCCCTTACGGAACTGCGCCGCCAGGTGCTGCCGGTGCTCCAGGAGGTGTTCCTTTTTTCGGGCACCATTTCCGACAATATAAGCCTCGGGCTTCCCATGAGCGGGGCCGAAATAGAAGAAGCGGCAAAAGCCGTCCATGCCCATGAATTTATCGCAGGGCTTCCCGGCGGCTATGATACGGAGCTTTCCGAAGGAGCGGCCAATATATCCTCAGGCCAGAGGCAGCTTATCAGCTTTGCGAGGGTCATAGCGCATAACCCGTCCGTTGTAATCCTCGACGAGGCCACAAGCAGCATAGACACGGAGACCGAACACCTCATACAGCTTGGCATGCAGCGGGTGCTTGCCGGGCGGACCTCCCTTGTCATAGCCCACAGGCTTTCCACCATACGCCACGCCGACCGCATCCTGGTACTTTCAGGCGGCCGCCTTGTGGAAGAAGGAACGCACGACGAGCTGGTCGCCCGTGGGGGCCTTTACGAGAGCCTGTACCGTCTGCAGTACGAGGAAAGAGGCCAGGCGGCGCGGTAAGCGTCGTTGTAAAAAGGCGCAAATTAACCAAATTTTAACAATTCGTTCATGTCTCCTTAACAGTAGCTCAGTACATTGACGCTATCTGATACACAAGGAGAAATGATTATGAAGAAAATCTCTGTTGTCCTGCTCTTGACACTGGCTGTTCTCGGCCCTGTCTTTTCAGGACCGCGAAGCGATCAAAACGCCGCCGCCGCGCCCTATACCGTAACGGTGGCGGGTTCCACCTCGGTAAGCCCCCTGATGGAACTCTTGACCGCCGAGTACAAAAACCTGCGCGGGAACGTGTCGTTTAACATCAGCGCCACAGGGTCAGGCGACGGCATCAAGGCCGTCCCCGCCGAAACAGCCGAGATAGGAATGTCCAGCCGCGAATTAAGCCCCGCTGAAATCGGCTCCGGCATTGACGAACACCTCATTGCCATTGACGGCATAGCGGTCATAGTCAACAGCGGCAATCCTGTCTCGAACCTGACCATAGACCAGATCAGGGGTATCTACACCGGCGCTATAAGCGACTGGAGCCAGGTAGGCGGCAGGGCCGGAAGGATAGCCGTTGTTTCGCGGGAGCCCGGATCGGGAACCAGGGGCGCCTTTGAGGAGATTGTCAGGTTCCAGGACCAACTGGTCAGGGGGTCCATAGAGTTTGACGGAACCGGCGCGGTAAAAGCCGAGATTTCGCGTAACGCCGACGCCATAGGGTACATTTCCCTTGGCTCTGTTGACAATTCGGTAAAAACGCTGAACGTAGGCGGCGTTCCCGCCACTACCGCCAATGTAATAAACGGCACCTACCTGATAGCCAGACCCTTCCTCCTCCTTACCAAAAAGGGCAGGACCCTCAACAGCGAAACCCTGGCCTTTCTTGACTGGATTTTGACTGATGCGGGACAGGCCATAGTCAAAACAAGCTGGATTTCCGTTAAATAATATGCTTAACCGCCGGCGTGCTGACACCTTTTTTATATATCTTTTCCGGGGGATGTCCCTCAGTTCCGTTCTCGCACTAGCCTCCATTCTGGTGTTTGTGTTTGTTCAGGGCGCCGGCCCTTTTATTTTTCCGACATCTGACGGAATACGCATTGTTCCCGAAGGAATCGAAGAGCTTACCGTAAACGGCGAGCTGTATCTGAACCGTACAACCTTTATAAATATTCCGCCTGACACTTCGGAGATCTCTCTGGGTTTTTCAGACGGCGCCTCTTCGGGGATTCTTGAAGTAAAGATAAACAGGGCCGAAAAAGATCCTGAAAAAATTATTGAGTTTATCAGGAACGAAGGAGGGGAGATAAGCTATCCCCAGGCCTATACCTTTACGGTAAGGTACCCCGGGAAACTTCCGGGCCTGACATCGAAGATACATATTTTATTGCCCGAAAAACCATACGGTTTTTTTGATTTTATCGCCGGCCTTGAGTGGCGGCCTGCCTACAACAAACTCTACGGCATACTGCCCATGATAGTCGGCACCCTTGTCGTTAGTTTTTTCGCCATTCTCCTGGGGCTCCCTCTGGCCATATTTTCATGCGTGTTTCTCGCCGAATTCGTTCCGCCAAAACCGGCGTCGCTTATACGAAGCGGCATAGAGCTTCTGGCGGGAATTCCCTCTGTGGTGTACGGGTTTTTCGGCCTCATGGTCATAGTTCCCTGGGTAAAAAACACCTTCGGCGTACCGTCGGGCAACGGCCTCCTTGCAGCCGCCATGGTTCTTGGGGTGATGATACTGCCTACGGTAATCACCATAGCCGAAACATCCCTCAGGGCCGTACCGGTCTCGGTCAGGGAGGCTTCCCTGTCCCTGGGCGCAAGCAGGATGCAGACAGCCTGGGCGGTAGTGCTGCCCCATGCCAAGTCGGGGGTACTGGCGGCGGTAATCCTTGGAATATCCCGCGCCGTCGGTGAAACCATGGCGCTCATTCTCGTGGCGGGAAATTCCCCCCAGTTTATACAGGGAATCACCGGCAGCATACGCACCCTTACGGCGACCATAGCCCTCGAAATGGGATACGCCGAAGGCAGGCACAACGAAATGCTTTTTTCAATAGGGGTGGTGCTGTTCGTCCTTATCCTCGCCCTCAACAGCGTCATCCTTCTTGTAAAACGAAAAACAGAACTATCACAGGAAGGGGTATGAGAAGAACACGAAAAATTCTTGACGGCATCCTTTACGGAATCATGGCTGCAAGCCTTGCTTCCGTGGCGGCCATACTTGTACTGATTCTCGCCTACATACTTGTCCAGTCGGCGGGCGTTCTGGGACTTTCCTTTATGTTTCGATCAGCCGATGACGGCGGCATTTTCCCCATGATAGTTACCACTTTCTATGTGGTACTTGTCTCCCTCGCCATTGCCCTTCCTGTCGGTATAATGACGGCGATTTTTCTCAATGAATATTCGCGTGATACCAGGTCTGTCCGCCTGCTCCGCCTGGCCATAGAAACACTCGCCGGCATCCCGTCCATCATCTACGGCCTGTTCGGCCTTTTGGTCTTTTGCCGCGTTTTTAAACTCGGCCAGTCAATCATGGCAGGGGCCCTTACGTTAAGCATCATGATACTTCCGGTAATCATACGCACCGTGGAAGAATCCCTTAAAACCATTCCCGTTTCTTTCAGGGAAGGCAGCCTGTCCCTCGGGGCGGCTAAATTCCAGACCATCTTTTTTGTGGTTATACCTCCGGCGCTGCCGGGCATTGTTACCTCAGGCGTGCTTGCCGTAGGCAGGGTGGTCGGCGAATCAGCCCCGGTACTCCTTACCGTAGGAATCACCCGCAATCTTCCAAAATCAATTTTTGAATCAGGCCGTACCCTGACCATACATCTTTACTATTTGACAAAAGAGGCCATACATCCTGAAGATTTCGGCATAGCCTTTGCCACGGCGGGGGTCCTTGTCATACTGGTGCTTTTGATAAACACGTCCACAAAAATCATCACCTGGTTTTTCGGGAAGCGAAGGGGATACGAATGACCTTAAAAATCGAAGTGAGCGGCCTGGACCTTTTTTATGGGGAATTTCAGGCCCTTAAAAATATCAATTTTTCCCTTGCAGGCCGGGAAGTTTCCGCCCTCATCGGCCCTTCGGGCTGCGGGAAGTCAACTTTTATACGGATACTGAACCGCATGAACGACCTTATTCCCTCCTGCCGCGTTACGGGAAACGTGCTGCTTGACGGAAAGGACATATACAACGGTATGGATGTAACCGAACTGAGAACCAGGGTAGGCATGGTATTCCAGAAACCGAATCCTTTCAACATGAGTATTTTTGACAATGTTGCGTATGGCAAAAGAATGCAGGGCATACGGAACAGGCGGAAACTTGAGGAACTGGTAGAGGCGTCCCTTACCAAGGCGGCCCTCTGGGACGAGGCAAAGGACAGGCTGAAAAAATCAGCGTTAAGCCTTTCAGGCGGCCAGCAGCAGCGGCTCTGCATAGCCAGAAGCATTGCCATGGAACCGGAAATAATACTGATGGACGAACCTACCAGCGCACTTGACCCCATTGCCACAGGAAAAATAGAGGAACTTATCGGCGAATTAAAAAAGGACTACAGCATCATCATTGTAACCCACGCCATGCACCAGGCTGCCAGGGTAAGCGACAGGACGGCGTTCTTTCTTTTGGGGGAACTTATTGAATACAACGATACCAGGACGCTGTTTACCACCCCCAATGACAAGAGAACCGAAGATTACATTTCCGGGAGGTTCGGTTAATTTATGGAAAACAAACGGGCTGTTTTTTCCGAAGAACTTGAAACCCTGCGCCGCGACATTCTGGCCATGTCATCCCTTGTTGAGGAGGGCCTTGGAAAAGCCCTCGCGGCCTTTAAGGAAAACGACAAGGAACTTGCCAAGGCTGTCAAGAAAGGCGACGCGGCGGTAAACGCGATGCAGCTTGCCATAGAGGATGCCGTCGTTATGCTCATAGCAACCCAGCAGCCTGTAGCCAGGGACCTCCGGGAAATTTTTACGATACTGAAAATCACGGTGAACCTTGAAAGGGCAGGGGATCATGCGGTACACTTGGCAAAGACGGCGATAAAACTTTCAGGCAAGGCGCCGTTCCGCGCGATGGAACGCCTTGAGCTTATGGTAAAGACAGGCCAGGAGATGATACGCGCTTCCGCTTCGGCGTATCTAAAACAGGACCCGGCCGCCGCCCGTAAAGCCGCCGCCCTGGATGATATTATTGACGGCGAGCACAAGAAAATTTCCGAGGAGATTTTGCAGTTAATGAAAGGACATCCAGAACTGCTGAAAAAGGCCCTCCGTTTTCTCCATACATCAGGGGATATTGAACGCCTGGGGGATCACATCACCAATATCTGCGAAGCGATAATTTACATGACGGAGAGTAAACACGAAGAACTCAATGAGTAAATCCGCCGTATTGATTATTGAGGACGATCAGGGAATACAGGAAATGCTTGCCCTGGCGTTTTCAGGCGAAGGGTGGAAACTTCTGAAAGCCGGAACAGGAGAAGAAGGCCTGGGCCTCCTCGAAAAACACGGAGCGGACTGCGTCATCCTTGACATCATGCTCCCCGGCATGGACGGACTGCGTACCCTAAAAAAAATAAAGATGGAAAGCAGATGGAAGTCCGTTCCGGTAATCCTTGCCACCGCCAAGGGAGAAGAGCCTGACATTGTCGCCGGCCTTGAACTGGGCGCCGATGATTATGTGGTAAAACCCTACAGCCCCCGGGTGCTTATCGCCAGAATACGGGCCGCCCTCAGGCGCCTTGAGGAATCAAGCGGGGACAGGACCGAAAAAAAAGTCTGGCAGGCGGGGAAACTTACCGTCGACACCTTAAAGCACGAAATCTCCTGGGGGAACAGCGTCCTTGATCTTTCCGCAACTGAATTCGCCATGCTCCTTCATTTTATATCCCACAAGGACATTGTGTTTTCCCGTAACCAGATCATCGCCGCCGTCCACGGCCCCGACTATCCGGTAACCGACCGCTCCGTTGACGTGCAGGTACTGGCCTTACGGAAAAAACTTAAAGAAGCCGGCGACATGATAGAAACCATACGGGGCGTCGGCTACCGCTTCAGGGCGGAATAAAAGCTGATACGGCGGGGGGCGCATTTCCCCACCGCCTCCTGCCGTTGCCTCATTCATCGTCGCGCCCCCCTACGCCGGAGCCTTGCTCCGCAAGTCTCCGGCTACCCCCCAAGTGAAGCCCGCGAGCGGGTTTGATGAAAAATGTAGCGCGGCGTAGGTCTCATTCAGAGCTTCTGTATGCCGTCGTGCCTCGAAGGGCCGCCTACTGGCCCGGTTTGTCCGGCAGGACAAAAACGCGTAAACAGTCCTGTTATGCGAAGTAAAAATCTGCTACGAAGCGCCCAACATGGATGTTGGGCGTTCTCTTATTTTTATTGGATTATATTATATTTTCTTTTACTTTAACGTTTTCAGTTTTCATTATTTTAATACCCAATTCATCTGATATTTTTTTAGCATTTGAGTTAACCCTCTTTACCAATGAGGCTTTATCAAGATTTTTTGTTTCCTCATATAATTGTATCCTTATTCGGTCAAGTTCATCTTCAAAATTATTCATAATCAAAAACCTCCATCGGGGTACAAATATACGAATTGCTATATCCGTTCATCCGATTAATTATTTCAGTAGCCATTTTTGTTTTTAATTTATTAATATGATGAAAATTTAA
>JAIRXO010000078.1 GCA_031268255.1 Spirochaetaceae bacterium | reverse complement strand
TTGTGACCCCCAGCGTGTCATACTGGTGCTCTAACCAACTGAGCTAACCGCCCGATAGATACTGTAATAGCAGGCTCTTAATACATACACCAAAGGCGCCTGCACTGTCAATCGGGCAGACGCCCCGGAAGCGGCGACGGCTTTGACACAGTAAAGCGGCGCTGTACGGCCGGCGCGGTAACTGCTTTGCCGTTAGCTCCGTTCCCGGACGGCGACGTTTATCTCAATCTTGCCGTGGGGGCCCAGTTCCATGGGAACGATGAGGGCTTCAACCTGGGCATTGGATACTTCCATATTGTCGCCGGTAAAGAGGGCCGGCGGGGTAAGGTCAAACTTAAAGCCCAGGTTATGGAGTTTGGTGACGGCCTGGGCGGTAATCATATTGGCAAGTTCCTGTATGGTAGCCTTGGCCAGTTCGTCCAGTTCGGTAAAGGTCTCTCCGTTCATGGCGCCGGCCACGTCTATGGCGGTCTTTCGGCTCATATCGAAGAGTATTCTTCCTTCCACATCTCCGGCGAGGCCTACCAGGGCAGCGACTCCCATGACAGGAACGGTGGTGGGTTTAAGATAAAGTTCGCCCCGGTGTACATCCGGTCCCAGATATTCTTTAAGAACACTAAACGCGGCGTCAACAAAGGGGTTGATGTATTCAACTCTCATATATCTGCTCCTTCAAACTTAATTTTTTAAGAGGCGATTTCAAAATATCAGATTTTGAAATTAGCCCCTCATATAGGCGGAAACCGGATCATTCGCCACCCGCCGCCACGCGCTGTCCGGCAGTTGTTCGTTCTTTCCAAGAAAGACAATCCCCCCTTCCTTGAGTTTCTCGGAAAAATCATTGACCATTTTATCCTGTTCCTTGTTGGACATAAAGGACAAAAGGTCCCTGGACAATACCATATCAAGGTCAGGGAAGGGGTTGGAATGTAACACGTCATGATATTCGAAAAGAACCGAATCTCTGATGACCTGGTTAAAGCTGTACCCGTTTGAACCCTTGACCATGTATTCCCGGCAGTATTCAGGCACATCGTCCAAATCAAAAATCAGATTTGGGGCGGACGAAATAGCCATAATATCGCTGTCATTGGCCCATATTTTGAGCTGCTTGTCAGGATACCGGGATTTTATTATACACGCAAATGAAAAAGTTTCATAGCCCTTGCCGCAGCCGGGGTTCCATACCTGTATGGCCGATGACTTGATGTCGGGGAGTACGCTTTTTACCCGGTCAGCGTAATCCTCGTCCCAGAATCTTCCTGTATGGGGAGAATAAAAATCCCTGAGGTATTCGTCGGCGTCGTTCTGGTCCTGAAGCTGCACCCGGTCGGCGGAACGTGTGGAGGTCCAGTCAACAAAATGCCTGAGAAGCCAGTCGTTGTTCAGAGCCGAAGCGGAAAAATGCCGCAGGGCATAGAGGCTTTCCTTGATGAATTCCAGGGCCGAATCGGAAAGTTCTCCTTCCTTGGGCGCGGGCCGGGCCTCTTCTACCTTGGGAGAGGCATAGCTGGCCGGGGAGACTTCGCTCAGGGCGGACCTTTTGGCGTCCTCATGATGGGTAAAGATACGGACCACATCGAGGATAATGTAAAGCTGGCCGGCCTTTTCGACTACGCCGCTTATGTACTTGATATTGATGTCGCCGAATATGGGGTGAGGGGGCTGGATGCTGTCCGAATCGATTCCCACGACTTTGTCTATCTGGTCAACTATGGTTCCGTACACCTGATCTTCTATCCTGAGAATGAGCATATTCTCAAGAATGGCCCCTTCGCGGTGATCCACCTGCAGATGGAAGAAGGAGCGGAGATCTATAATGGGAATAATGTCGCCCCGGAGATTATACACGCCCCGGACAAAGGAGGCGGCGTTGGGAACATAGGTAAATTTATCGGCCTTGGCAATTTCCTTGACATTCATGATGTCAACGCCGTAATCCTTGCCGCCCAGAGAAAACGTTACCATCTTGAAATCGACCTTGTCGGCCCTTTCTTTTTGGCCATGTATTTCCTGATTCAGGGCCTCGTTGACGGCCATCAGGCTGTTGGTATCCATAAAATTCTCCCGCTACCGTATTGATGCTTCCAGGAAACGGCGCTCTTCCATTTCCTTGCGCAGACCCAGTTCCAGAAGCTGGCTCACGTCTATGATAAGGGACACCGATCCGTCGCCCAGAATGGACGCGCCGGCTATGCCCGGAGAATTGGTAAACTGGTCCCGGAGAGGCTTGATTACCACATCTTCCTCTCCTATAAGGCTGTCAACCATAAAGCCCATTTTCTTTTCCGCCGTACCGACTATGACCACAAAATTATAGTCCTGTTTTTCCTCAGTCTTGATACCGAAGAGCCGGTTAAGACGGAGCAGGGACAGCACATCGTTGCGTATGTTAAACACCTCGTAATTATCAATCATCTTGATTTCTTCGGGCTTGAGCCTGAGACTTTCGATGACCGAAGTTATGGGAATGGAATAAATCTCGGTGCCGACCCTGACAAGGAGGCCCTGTATGATGGCCAGGGTAAGGGGGAGTTTTATGGTAAACTTGGTTCCCTTGCCCTGTTCGGAACTGACGGTAACGGTACCGTTGAGTTTTTCGATCTGGCGGCGCACCACATCCAGTCCCACGCCCCGGCCCGATATATTGGTAATCTGTTTGGCGGTGGAAAAACCGGGCTCAAAGATCAGGTTATAGGCTTCTATGTCGGAAAGCACCTTGTTGGGGCTGATAAGGCCCCGTTCCACAGCCTTGGCCTTGACAGCATCCACATCTATGCCCTTGCCGTCATCAGCGATCTCGATGATGATCATGTTTCCTTCGCTGGACGCCTTGAGCAGCACCTGTCCTTCTTCGCTCTTGCCCGCGGCAAGCCTTTCGGCGGGGGTCTCAACGCCGTGGTCCACCGAATTACGCACCGAGTGCATGATGGGGTCAAGGAGGTCCTCTATGACAGACTTGTCAAGTTCCGTCTCCTCGCCCTCGATGACCAGGTTGATCTTTTTGCTGAGGCTCTTGGAAAGGTCCCGTACCAGGCGGGGGAAACGGCCAAATATCTGGCTTATGGGAACCATGCGTATGCGCATGACCCCTTCCTGGAGTTCCCCGGTGATACGGCCAAGGTTCTGGGATGTGGAGCGGAATTTTCCTATGTTGGTCTTGAAGGCCGTCTCAAATTCGTCAAAAACGGAGAAAATGTCCCCGTAATCTTCGTTTATTTTTTTGCGTACATCCTTGCCGGACTGGCCTCCGCGCATTTCCTCAAGGTAATCCGGCAGCGCGTCAAAGAGGTTTTTAATCTTTTCCCTGTAGGCGCTCTCTATGCCGTGGAAACCGGCTGACAGTTCGGTAAACTGATTGGAAATCTGGTTGAATGTCGCCTTGGTAATGACCGTCTCCGACACCAGGTTGAGCAGGTCGTCAATGCGCTTGGAATCGACCCGCAGTATGGAACCGGCGTCCTTGCCGGCTTTCTTGGCCTCGGCCTCCTGCTTTGCCTTGTCGGCGGCGCTTGCCGCGGATGGAGCGGCGGCACTTGCCTCAGGCGCTGCCGGAGCGGCGGCCGTCTGGGGCGGCGATGCGGAAGGGGCCGCCGCGGAAGGGGCGGAAGCCTCCTGCTTCGCCTTGTCAGTGGCGCTTGCCGCGGGCGCCGCCGGCGAAGCGTCCTCGGTAACAGTGGATATATCGGCGCTTACCGTAACATCGGGAATATTTACATAGCGCCTGATGTCATCCTCGGTCTTTCCGGTTGCCAGATAATAGTCAACCACGGGGTAAAAAGTATCCTCGTAGAGTTCTTCAAAATTGGGAACCGTTTTGAGGACCGTACCCAGTTCCTTGAGGGCGGCAAAAACCTGTATACCGCCCACGCTCTTCATTACGTTGTTTTCGTCAAAGGTAACGGAAACCCGGTATATAAGCGCGCCGGGGTCAGCGGACTGCTTGAGTTCGAGAAGTTCATATTCTGAAAGGCCGCCTTTCCCGCCCGAAGCGGCCTTTTCCTTGGCGGGAGCCTGAGCCTTGGCCGCCTGGGCCGCCTGGGCCGCCTGGGCCGCTGTTTTTGCCTGAGTCTTTTTCCGTGCGGACCCTTCGGGAAGCAGGACATGGAGGCGGCCTTCTATATCGCTGATGTCCTCCTGGTACACTTCCCCGGACATACGCTTTTCGAGCATGGCCTTGATAATGTCGATGGCCGCGAGCAGGGAGTCCACCACATCCTCGTTTACCGCGAGCTGATCGGAACGTATGGCATCCAGAACATCCTCAACCAGATGGGTAAAATGAGAAAGTTCCATCATTTCTACCGTGGCCGCTCCGCCCTTGAGAGTATGGGCGGCCCGGAAAATCTCATCTACGGCATCCCGGTTTCCGCCTTCGTTCTCAAGAACCAGAACATTCTGCTCCAGGGTGTCAACCTGCATTTGGGCCTCGGAGAAAAAGTCTTTAAGCAGTTCTTCATTGTTCGGATCCAGATAGTCACTCATATAGTCAAATGTTTATATACAAATCGTCTTACGTCAAGAGCCACATAAGGGAATTCCCTTGGTATTAGTCCATATTTATGGTAGAATAAAGCATGAAATACTTTTTCGCCCGTATGTCAAGGGCACTGGTTTTTCCGGTTCTGATCCTTTCCGGCTCTTTCAGCCTCTTCGCCGCGGAAATCACTGTCCCCCGGTTGGAGTTGTTTACCCGGGGCGCCGCGAAAGGGGACGACTTTGTGCTTTCGTCGGTTGCCGAGGCTGATTTGGCTGTGGAGGGAGGCTATAAATACTCAGCCTACCTGGGTTTTTCTTTCTCGTCAGGGGATTTGGAGCGGCTTTTGGCCCGTAGAAAGCTGGAAATTACCCGGGCATCTGGCGCTCCGACCGCGGCTGCCTTTAACAATCTTGCGGACGAGCTTGAGGACAGGCTCAACAGGCAGACCACCCTCGGCTTCCGGGTCATCAAAGCCACCGCCAGGGAACCCCTGGGCCTTCCCCTGGAATTGAACTATTTCCTGGGAAAAGCCGATACCTTTGCCTCAGGGGACGATTTTATCCAGTACTTCGGGACCGCCCCCCTGGGAAGCGATTTCAGGGGCTTTATGTACTTTCCCGACGGCATAGAGGGGGACATTACCAGCCAGTACCACGGCATACACCAGGTAAACGGCACCGGATTTTCCGTGGCCCTCACCACATCCGAAAAGATCATACCCATGGGATATTTCTACCAGGACCTGGGTTTTACCGACGGCAACGGCGAGTTTGAAGGCGGCCACTACTCCGGGGACCTCAGGTTCCTCGTAAACAGCCGGCCCCTGCGCCTTGAATTTTTCGGAGGCGCCAGTTTCCACCAGGGAGACAGTAACATATACCGGGGCGGTATCCTGGCCCATCTTTCAGGCGAAGCCGGTGCGGAGCTTCTTGTCCAGGCCGGCATTCCTGGCTGGCAGCAGGGCGAGGACTTTGACGTAGATCACTTTTTCTTTCTTTTTGAACCGAGAATACGCTTCG
>JAIRXO010000066.1 GCA_031268255.1 Spirochaetaceae bacterium | reverse complement strand
CTCTCTAATTATAAGTGTGAAAAGTTAGATATTTTTATTGACCCCTCGGGAAAATGGGCTGTTATTTCAAGCCGGCCGCCCATGGCTTCAATATGGCTCCGCAATGTCGAGACATACATATCCGTTCTTTTTTCCATTTTGGCAATAGCAGGCTGCTGGATACCGAGGGCCTCGGCAAGCATCTTCTGGGAAAGGCCCCGCGCTTCCCGGAGTTCGGCGAGAGGATACTCCTTGAGGGCTTCCTCAAATAAGCGGTTGCTTTCGACTCTGGCTTCGAGAGACATCTTTTCCCGTAATTCCGAAAATTTTCTTGCCATTTTATTCTCCTGTCTCCTGTAAATAGCGTATTCCACCAGGTTTCAAATTCATTGGTGAATTCAACTTCCCACATAATAAAAATATATTCCTTTAAGGGAATAATATCAAGGGCCTCACCAGGGTGGGTCAGGGGGGGCGGAAACCAAAAGTTTCTGTTCCCGGGGGCAGTGGGGAAACAGCCCCCCCTCCCTGATAAAAGGGAAGCCTTTCCCGGTCTTGGGAGGGTCTGTTTGACTGGAACGGGTTTTTTCCGTATCTTACAGGTATGAGATCACCAAAAGAAACAGCTCTGGACAACAAACTTATTCAGACGATTCATGATTTTGCCCTCTCCGGCAGGGCCGAGGAAGCGGTCAGGCTCATCCTCGAGGACGAAGAAATACAGGCTATGCAGGAATACGCCAATACGGTTTCGATTAAGCGGTTAAGCTATAATGATCATGGGCCGGTTCATATGAGGACTGTGGCCCTTAACGCCCTTATTATGATGGACCTGCTCCGCAGGGCGAAGATAAAGACAAGTCTTGAGATGGAGGAATCCGGGACTTTTGAGGACAGTATTACCGCGGTTTTCTGCGCTGCCCTTCTTCATGATTTGGGTATGGCCATTGGGAGGCAGGATCATGAGCTTCATAGCACGTATCTTTCTTACCCTATACTGGAACGTATACTGAAACAGGTTTATTCCGGCGATATACAGAAGCAGACGGTGGTACGTTCTCTGGCTATAGAGGGTATTACGGGTCACATGGCGAGCCGCGCGATTCATTCCATAGAAGCGGGTGTACTGCTCATTGCCGATGGCTGCGACATGACCAAGGGCCGGGCCCGTATTACCATGGCCCTGGCCGCGGGTCCCCGGATGGGGGATATTCATAAGTATTCGGCCAATTCCATTGAGGATGTAAGTATTCGGGCGGGAACGGAAAAACCCATACGCATTGACATTACCATGTCAAGCGAAGTGGGTATATTCCAGGTGGAAGAGGTGCTGCTCCAGAAGATATCGGCGAGTCCTGCCAAGCCTTATGTTGAACTTTACGCTATTGAGGCGGGAAAGGAACTCAAGCGTTATTTGTAAGTCTATTGCGCGCTTACCCTGCAGTAGCGTTTCTTCCCTGCCCTGAGTATGAGGCTGCCGTCCCCGTCAAGGCGGTCTGTCCCTATCAGGGTTTTGAGGCCGCTGACGGCATCAAGGCTGTTGTTACCCACAAAGGCCCCGCCCTGTTCTACCAGGCGGCGGGCTTCGCTTTTTGAGGAAACAAGTCCCGCGTCGGTAAAAAGGTCAACGATGTTGTAGCCTGCCTCAAAGCGCGTGCGGCTCAAGACGGCGCCGGGCATGGCCGTCTTGTCTCCGCCGCCGCCGAAGGCCGCCCTGGCGCCGGAGGCGGCTCTGGTGGCTTCCGCCTCCCCGTGGATGAGGGCGGTGATTTCCCAGGCGAGCCTTTCCTTGCCCTCGTTGGGATTTTTCCCCGGCGCGCAGAGGGTTTCACATTCCCCGACAGGGAGAAAGGTAAACATGAGAAGAAAACGCTTGAGGTCCGCGTCCTGGACATTGCGCCAGTACTGGAAAAAATCATAGGGGCTTGTTACTTCGGGATCAAGAAACAGGGCGCCTTTTTCGGTTTTGCCCATTTTCCTGCCGTCGGCGGTGGTTACCAGGGGAAAGGTCATGCCGAATACTTCGGCGCCTTCTACGCGGCGTATGAGGTCCGCGCCGGCTACGATATTGCCCCACTGGTCGTCGCCTCCTATCTGGAGACGGCAGCCGTGGCGGCGGTACAGTTCGAGAAAATCATAGCTTTGAAGAAGCTGGTAGTTGAATTCGATAAAGGAAAGCCCTGTTTCCATGCGCATACGGTAGGACTCAAAACTCAGCATGCGGTTTACCGAGAAGTGGCTGCCTATTTCCCTGAGGAAGTCTATGTAGTTAAGGCCGGCGAGCCAGTCCTTGTTGTTGGCCGTCATGGCTGTCCTGCCGTCAAATCCGACAAAGCGGTCAAGCTGGGCGGCTATGGAGGCGGCGTTCCGGTCAAGCTGTTCGTAGCTTAACATTTTCCGCATTTCGGTCTTGCCCGAAGGATCGCCTATGCGGGCGGTTCCGCCGCCTATGAGGGCTATGCCGTGGTGGCCTGAATCCCTGAGGTGCCTAAAGGCAAAGAAGGGAACCATGTGGCCTATGTGGAGGCTTGTTCCGGTAGGATCACAGCCCACATAAAAAGTTACCGGCGTTTCTTCCATAACTGAAGAAAGCCTGTCCGGGTCGGTACACTGGGCTAAAAAGCCCCTGCGCTTTAGATTTTCTAGTGCCTGGTTCATGGTCCAGAAGTCTATCAGAAACGGTTGAAAAATGCCATAACAATATTTACAATATCCCTTTCTTCAGGCAGCTCGGGCAGCCGGTCTCCCGCCTCCGGCACCGTGACCGGCGGGTACAGCGCCCAGGATTCCCGCATGGGATAAATTGCTCGCATTGTGGAGTTTTCGCTTTGCGAAAACTCCGAGGCAATCCGCTCTGCGGATTGCCCCCATTCCCGCGCCCCGATACGCCAGGCCCGGTAAAACCCTTCACCGGTAACGGTAATCTCCACGGGCATCCAGAGCCGCCCGTTATGTGCTATGAGATCGTCTTGCCTGGAATTAAAGGCCCCGTCCTTCTGGCCGCTTTCCATGCCGGTGTCAAAGGCGGCGTATATATGTCCGGGTATGGTGATAAAGGCGGTCTCTACGCCCAGGGCCTCAAGCATGGCGCAGTACAGTATCGAAAGGTCGTC
>JAIRXO010000001.1 GCA_031268255.1 Spirochaetaceae bacterium | reverse complement strand
AATCCCAATTCCTTGATCCAATCATTTGCCAATCTTCGGTACAGGTATTTCTTGTCAGCATTGGTCAAATGGTCAAAACTCTCTTTGTCAAGAAGACTGATTATCTTCTCCCTCGATCTTTGTTTCTTGCCTTCAAGTATTTTTTCTCGGGAAGCCTCGTCAACTTTCCAGGTTTTAAAAACAGCGCGGAGATAGGGTTTTTCAACACTGCCGATAAACCGGTCTATGCCTTCCAGCATGGAAGGCTCCGCAAACCTTTGGATTATCGCTACCGCCCGGCCCTGGTCGGCGTTTATTACCCGTGGGTTTAACGGCCGCAGTATCCTCTTGAATACGGCGCTTTTCGCGCGGGTCAGTTCCTTCGCGGCGTCCTGGCGTTCTTTAAGTTCCCGCTGGTATGCCTTTAAGTCATTGACGGCCATGATTACCGCGAATTTTTTTTGAAGGGATGCCTTGGTGCGTTCCCGGGCTCGTATCTTTGTAAATTCATCTTTCAGCGCGTCCCGCTTTTCCCTGGCTTCGGTCCTTAATTCTTTCTTCGCGGCCTGTACCGCGTCATGTATCCGCTGGTCTTCCAGAACTTCCCGCACATCCAATTCCAGGTCCCGCGCCTTGGCAAGATCATCAAGGGTCTGGACTATGCTGTTATAGTTCGCGGCTGCCCTCTGCGCCCTCCGTGTGTAAAAGGCGGCGTTCTTCTGGTTATTTGCTATGGCCCTGTCCAGTTTTTCATTGTTCCGGGTTATTTCTTCGCGGGCCTTAACCGCCCGGTCAAGGGTGTCCATGAATTGCTTACCGGCTATGCGTTCAAGGTACTCATTGTCCTCTTTCCGGTCGGTCTCAACCTCTTTAAGCGCCTGTTCTACCTCTTTACGTTGCTTCTGTAACTGCTGTATGTAAGCCTTCTCCACCGGCTCGTTAAACTGCGCTTTTCCGGTTTGTACTTTCTCCGCAAAATCCTCTATGTCCCATTGTTCGGCCAGTTGCCGTAATTTCTCCGGGGAAAGGCTGTCAAGGTCCTGCCTTCGGCTGTCGGTTATACGGTATTTCAGGGCCGCCGCCGCGGTGCCCTCCGCGCTTACGGCAAATTCGGGCTGTTCCATCACATCGGCGTAGATTGCCCGGTAGTCCCTGGGTGCTTTGCGTATCAGCGTCAGTAATTGTTTACGCTGTGTCGGCCCCATTTCCCCGTTTGCCTTAAAGATCGATTGCCATGTAGGATGGGTGAGCCTCCGGCGCAGCGTGTCGGTGATCTCCATCTGCTGGCCGCGTTCGGCTTCGTCCTCCTCGTCCACCGCTTGCCATCTGCCATAGTCATGGTTATGGGTATCCGCCAGCATTTTGACAAACTCATCCAGTTTTCCCGGTTCGCCTATCAACTCGTTAAACTCGCGGTCTACGTCTGCCGGCGTTAGCCCGTTCCCTGCGGCGGCTTCGCTTCCCTGTTCCCCGGCATTGACCGCCTGTTTTGCCCTTTCCACAAACTCATCGAACCAGGCGTCTATCTGCTCATCGGAAAAACCCTCTACTTCCTGCGGCAGTTCATAATACGCCTCGATATAACCACGGTAGCCTTTTCCATCTTCAAATTCCGCGGCTTCTTCTACCATGTCCCGGTCCCCGGTTTGGAAAAATATTTCATAAGCCCGGTAATTAAAACGTTTCGATGGCGGTACTATATTTCCCTCATAGTCCCGGACAATAACATCGTTTAGCTTTCGATTATTCTTGGTATTTTTGTAAACGTAATCCTTCCCATCGTCATAGCCGAACGCGGTAATTGTATCGCCGTCCCACCAGACATCTGAAAGGAACACTTCCTGCGAAATGATTCTATATGGGGCATTAGTTGTCGCTCCCTCCGCATCCGCAATTTCATATAAGGGCGTTATCCAGTCCCCGTTCCGAAATGCCGCTTCTTTTGTATTTTTCGGAATGGCCCTATACATTGTAATTTTTTGATTTGGAGAATTTAATGCGCTCATAACAATATTGAACGCCTTATAGTCATTTTCCCCATACAAATAATAACGCGGTATCGTCCAGTAATTGTCAGGAACAATCCCGCTCTCTCGCACATTCGTAAGATTCGGGAAAAACCCGTCATCGCTGTGACTGTTGGGCGCTCTATGGCTTATCCGGTATTCGTCTGTCGAGATATACCCGTTCTTCCGGGCCTGGGCGTCTACCATCCTTTGGGCGGTTTCCATGTCTCCGGATTCAAGGGCTTTGAAGTAGTTATCATCAAGTTCGGTCTGCGGAGAGGTCTGAAAGAGGGTAGTGCCTTCTATTCTGGAAGGCTTGACTTCTCCCTTGAGAACGCTTAGGCTTATATCAGTGATAGCGTCTTCATCCTGGCGGGTAACGTTCGGCTGCCCCGTGTACAGGGAGGGTGCTATTTCAGGGCCTTCGGTCTGCGTGGTCTCATACCCACGGTACAGCGAAGGCTCTATTTTTATTTCTGCTACCTTATGGTCTTTATAAGCTGGTTTTATCTTATCATACTTTGAAACATCAATTTTTATTCTTATGGAGTAGAAGTCTTTATTTATTTTTGCAGCACTATAATATACATTTTGTCCTTGGAGTCCCTTTTCATGGCGGCTGTCAGATAGCTCAAAATGGTCGAAAACAGCGTTTTCTATTATTTTTATAAGATCAGCATAAAAGGGCCTTTGCTTTCTATTTTTGCTTTTTAGACTTGCTTTAAGTCCCGAACTTGTAAATTTCTGGATAACCTCATCGTCCGCAATTTTTACCTCAATACCTTCCCGTTCTCCTTTTTCATTTATAGGCATATATTGGTCAAGAATCCATTTTGTCAAGTCTCTGGTGTTTTTTATATCTATGGCTTGCCCGTTCTCATCAACAATAATATCTGGATCTATATCTACCACCCTGGCGGTTTTGCCGGTGTCTTCCTTCCGCATGGTCAGGGCGGCGCCCATCCGGACGCCTCTGGCAAGAAATATCTGATCTTCCCTGGCTACATCCTCCGTCTCCTCAAGCAGGGTCTCAAGTCGTTGCCGCGGCGTAAAGCCTATACGGGCCTCGGCGTTCCGCGCTTCCACTTCCCCGGCCAGGCGGCGGTATTGTTCCTCCGGCGACAACCCGTCAAACTGTTCGCCGGGTATCCCCGCTATCTCCGCCGCGTTGGCTAATGCCCTGATATAATCAGCCCAGGCCGCCTTTGCCGCCGGGTCCGCCTGAATCTGATCCAGCGCCAAACCGTCCGTGTCTTCATTCCGGTTTACCTTCCGTGCCGCTTCTTTAAGGTTTTCCGGTATTTCATTGAACGCCTTAAGCCTGGCCTTTTCAATGCCGTCTAAAATAGGCTGCTTGCTGTTTTGCTGAATAAACTGCCCTTTATTCCCCCCGCTGGCAAATCCCTCAATCTCCTGTATGGCGTGCTGTATTTCATGGATTAAAAGGCTCTCCATTGCCCAAAGCGTTGAATCCGCCCTGAACGGCGGTACTTCTATGGTGATATGCCCGCTGTACCTTCCGTTCAGCCGGCCGGCCGGATCGAAGTATACCTGCATATTTTTTAATTCGGGGTATGCGGCAAACAGTTCCGGTTTTCCTTCCACGATTTGGCCGAGATTTGTATAATAACTTTCCTGGTTTTTTGCGGCCAAGGCGGCAGTTTCGTCAAAATTTGAATTTACTTTTATATCCGGTATCTCGTACCGCCATTTCCCGTCCGCGCCCCGCTCCCAGCCTGTGGCCAGCCGGGCCGCTTTAGCGTTCTTCCCCGCTGTTTCCATCTGCCGGGCTATGGACAGGTTGTCAAGGCGGGTAGTGGTTTCCTCCGCTTGGTCCAGGGATGCCGCGCCCTGTTCACCGATAGTCTGAAGCAGGGCCTTCCCCGCCTCGTCAAATACCGCCTGGGCCTTACTTTCAAGGGGAATATCGGGATCATTAAGCAGC
>JAIRXO010000221.1 GCA_031268255.1 Spirochaetaceae bacterium | reverse complement strand
TTGGAAACCCATAGACATGGAAAGTCCCAGGCTTTCAGTAAAGGCTTTGGCGGTCAAGCCTGATTTTTGTTGAATAAAATTGTACCTCCCCGCTTCGTTTCCCATTACTAAACCTTTTTCGAGAGTATAGAATTTCTATACCGTTATACTCTATATTATGGAAATTGATAAAGATAGGGATGGGGGAAAAGGCACAACAGTCTCATTAGAAATTTTGAAAGGGATAATATAAATGAATGATCACGCTGATTTGGTATGGTATGTCTGCTACGGTTCAAATATACTGTATGAGCGTTTTATGTGTTATATTCGAGGCGGTATATTTTACGCAAAAAGGGGCATAATAGGCTTCAGTAACATGCGGTGTGTTGAACCGGCCAGACTCAAAATCTACTGTCCGCGAGGATATAAGAGTTCAAGTCTCTTCGCCGGTAGGATGTAATTTCTGAACAATTCTATTATTCTGTCCACAGAGCCGCCAATGGAACGGCAAGCATACCCGCATCGAAGGAGAGGGTGTTTTCTCCAGAATAAAGGACAATTCCTGTAAAGCGTTTTTCTCTTGCGAGGTTGGCTTTGAACCATTCCAGATGGGCAAAATCTTTTCGGGAAACATGGTGTCCCGCCTTGACTTCTATGCCGAGCATTGAACCGTATTCATTTTCGATGATAAAATCTATTTCCCTGTTTTCACGATCCCGGTATTGGGACAAGCTATACCGGCTTTCCAGGTCAATTTGGGCGGATAATTCCTGAAACACAAAGGTTTCCATTAGTTTTCCCGCGCGGTCGGCGTTAAGCAAAACCTCCGCCAAATCCCAGCCCAATAGGGAGGTCATAAGTCCGGTATCGGCGGCGTAGAGCTTTGCACGGCGGCCAATGCGGTCATAACCGGAACGAATCCAGGGCGCCGCCTTTTCAAATATAGAAAGCGACATGAGCGCGTTTATATAACTTTCTATCGTTATCCTGGAAATTGCCAGGGAAGAACAAATACCGGCAATGTCCATAAACTTCCCCGACCATGCGGCAAGAATGGCAATCAAATCTTTCAAAGAAGCCTGCCGCCGTATGTTGGTTATATCTTTCAAATCCCGCGTGATGAGACTGTCAACATAATCCCGATACCATTCCCTGCGATCCGGCGCCGTGGTCAAACGTACCGGTTCAGGATAACCGCCGCGAAAGGCCATCTCAAAAATCGCTTCTTTATCAAAACCTTTTATCTGCGCCGAAAAATCACCGGAAAAGGCCCGCCGCAAGAATACCGGTTGTTTTTCAAATATTTCTCCAACGGTGAAAGGGCGCAAATGAATGTTTTTCACGCGGCCCGCCAAACTTTCCGAAACATTCGGCAGGGATTGTATATTGGCCGAACCGGTCAGCAGGTATTGGCCGGGCCTTTTATCCCGGTCAACCGCCTGCTTGATTTCCGAGATCAGCAGCGGAGCTTTTTGTATCTCGTCAATAATCATCGTTCCCGACGGATTTTTAACAAAGCCCCTGGGATCGGACAGTGCGGCGGCCAACAGTGTCGTATCGTCCAGGGTGCGGTAAACGCTATTGCCGTCAAGAAACCGGCGGGAAAGCGTTGTTTTGCCGGACTGCCGGGAACCGGCAATGATAACCACCCTCCTGGTTTGAAGCGCCTTTTTAACGCTTTGTGTCTGCCAGCGGGGATATTCTTTATCCATAAACACGGACTCCTGTTTTTGACCTTCCGCATTATATATAACATAATATCCGCAAAATGTATAGTATAAATTCAGCAAAGATAATTCTGATAAAAATAGTCATTTTTTTCTTGACATACTACAAAAAAGGCCGCATCATAGTTGTTTGAAGAGGAGAATAACAATGAGCGACAGACCTGAAATAGCCAACAGCATCAAGACGGGGGAATTTAAGACCAATTATCATGATTTGGGTACGGGGTATCCGGTAACCCTGCTTCATGGTTCGGGGCCGGGGGTTACTGCCTGGGCCAACTGGGGTAAACTTTTCCCCCTTATTAAGGATGATTTCCGCGTTATAGCCCCTGATATGTCAGGTTTCGGCTTTACCGAGAGGGTTCCCGGCAGGACGGAGACCATGAACGGCTGGGTCGAGCAGACTATCGGCCTTCTGGATGCCCTTAAAATCGAAAAAACCAATCTGGTGGGCAATTCTTTTGGCGGCGCCCTTGCCCTGTCCCTGGCCATCAAGTATCCCCAGCGCATAAACAAACTGGTTCTTATGGGGGCCATGGGGGTGAGTTTTCCCATTACCTACGGGCTGGACCAGGTCTGGGGTTATGTGCCGTCAGTCGAAAACATGGAAGAGCTGCTTGAGATATTTACCTATGACCACAGCTTTGCCACCAAGGAACTGGTCAAGACCCGCTATGAATCAAGTATTCAGCCGGGTTTCCAGGAGAGTTTTCATTCCCTGTTCCCCGAACCGAGGCAGAAGGGTGTCGAGGCCATGGCGGGGAATCAGAACTTTATACGCAACATTCCCCACCAGACCCTTATTGTCCACGGCAGGGAGGATCGGGTTATTCCTCTTGAAAATTCCTACCGTCTGCTCCAGTTGATTGACAATGCCCAGCTTCATGTGTTTGGCCACTGCGGTCACTGGACCCAGATCGAACATACCCAGGAATTTGCCGATCTGATACGGGCTTTCTTCAAGAGATAATTATGGACGAACAAAAGATTGCCGCATACGCGGATGAGCTTTTTACGGCTGAACAAAAACGCGCCGCCGTTCCTCCCCTCTCGGAGCGGGAAAGCGCCATGACTGTTGACGACGCCTATCAGATTCAGCTTGCCAATATACGCCGGGTATGCGCTATGGGCCAGGTGATTTCGGGCAAGAAAATCGGCCTTACCTCGCCGGGGATTCAGAAACAGCTTGGGGTAAACGAGCCTGACTACGGGCATCTTTTCGCCTCCATGGAGTGTGCGGACGGCAGGATAGATACCAGCGCCCTTCTCCAGCCCAAGATTGAAGGGGAAATCGCCTTTGTTCTCAAATCTGATCTTTCCGGCGGGGCGGTTACCAGGGTAGACGTACTGCGGGCCACGGACTATGTGGCCGCGGCTTTTGAAATTGTTGATTCAAGGGTCGCCGGCTGGAAGATTAAACTTGTTGACACTGTGGCGGATAACGCTTCGTCGGGCCGTTATGTGCTGGGCGGTGTAAAGCTCCGCGTTGGCGATGTGGACCTTCCTTCGGTAACCATGAAGCTCTATAAAAACGGCGGCAGCCTGGTGGGCGAGGGCAGCGGAGCGGCGGTTCTGGGGGACCCCTGTCTTGCCGTGGCCTGGCTTGCCAACCGCCTTTGGGGATACGGTGTTACCCTCAAGGCCGGGGAGGTGATTCTCTCGGGCGCTTTTTCCGCCGCCCCCGAAGCCGCGAAAGGCGATTCGTTTACCGCTGAATTTTCTTCGTTGGGGACCGTGAGCGCCAGCTTCGTTTAAGAAGCGGTGTCATACCCCGCCTCACATGACATTAGACGGGCGCCACTGTTGGCAGCCGGAATACCTGACAAAAACAGGAAGAAATTATGGACAGGATTAAAGTAGGCATCATAGGACCGGGCAATATAGGCACCGACCTGATGTACAAGGTGATGAAAAGCAGGCATCTTGAGATGCGCCTTATGACCGGGATTGTTGAGTCAGAAGGAATCAAACGCGCCGCGGGCCTTGGTTTTGCAACTTCGACCAAGGGTGTGGACGCTGCCGCTGAGGACCCTGAGGTAAAGATAGTGTTTGACGCCACCAGCGCCAAGGCCCATCTTTATAACGCGCCCATACTCAAGGCTGCGGGTAAAATTTCCATTGATATGACGCCGGCTGCGGTAGGGCCCTATGTGGTTCCCTGCGTAAACCTGGACCGCCTGACTGAGGAACTTGACTTTAACATGGTAACCTGCGGCGGGCAGGCGACGGTTCCCATAGCCCACGCCATAAACAGGGCCGCGGACGCCGAATATGTGGAAATAGTTTCCTGCATTTCTTCCAGGAGCGCGGGACCGGGAACCAGGGCCAACATAGACGAATTTACCGAGACCACCGCCAAGGCCCTGCGCCAGGTGGGGGGTGCGGACCGGAGCAAGGCGATCATCGTCCTTAATCCCGCGGAGCCGCCCCTTTTGATGACCAATACCATTTACGCCCTGGTAAAAAACCCCGACGAAAAAAAGATTGCCGAATCGGTGCGGGACATAGTCAGGGAAGTACAGGGCTATGTGCCCGGTTACCGGCTGCGGCTTCCGCCGACGCTGGACGGAAACAAAGTTACCGTCATTGTCGAGGTTGAAGGAGCGGGGGATTTTCTTCCTTCGTATTCGGGGAATTTGGATATTATCAATCAGGCCGCGGTTGCCGTGGCGGAAAAGCTCGCGGCAAAAATGCTGGGCTAAATCCGGCGGGGAGCAGAAATGGCACAGAAGAAGATTCATATTGTAGACACGACCCTTAGGGACGGAAGCCACGCGGTAAGCCATAGTTTTACCGCCGAACAGGCAGGGGCCATAGCCGGCGGCCTTGACCGCGCCGGGGTGGACATTATCGAAATCAGCCACGGAGACGGGATAACAGGGTCGTCCATAAATTACGGCTTTTCAAAAGTTTCTGAGCTTGACCTCATAGAAGCGGCGGGCAGGGTGATCAAAAACGCCAAACTTGCCGTACTGCTTCTCCCCGGCATAGGGACCATTGAGGACCTTAAAAAAGCCCAGGAAAAAGGGGCCAACGCGGTCAGGGTCGCAACCCATGTTACCGAGGCGGACATAGCCATTCAGCATATCGCCTATGCGAAAAAGGCAGGTATGTTTACCGTTGGTTTTCTCATGATGAGCCACATGGCCAGTCCCGAAAAAATTGTCGAACAGGCGAAAATTTTTGAGGATGCCGGAGCCGATTATATCAACCTGGCCGATTCGGCGGGCTTTATGACTCCCGGCGATGTACGCTGCCGGGTACAGGCGCTCAAGGCGGCCACAAAGCTCCCGGTGGGCTTCCATTCCCACAACAATCTGGGACTTTCTGTGGCCAATTCCCTTGCCGCCGTTGAAGAAGGCGCGGACTATATCGACGCCACCTGCCGGGGCCTGGGAGCCGGCGCGGGGAACACCCAGATCGAAGTGTTCTGCGCCGTACTCGACAGGCTCGGCTACGACACCGGCGTGGATATTTACGCACTCATGGATCTGGCCGAAGATATTGTCGGCCCCCTGATGCAGCGTCCCCAGGTTATCGTAAATGATTCCCTCATGCTCGGGTACGCCGGGGTCTATTCATCCTTTCTCCTTCATACCAGAAGGGCGGCGGAAAAATTCAATATTCCTCCACGGGATATTCTTGTGGAACTGGGAAGGCGGGGCATGGTCGGCGGTCAGGAGGACATGATCGTTGATGTGGCCTATCAGCTTAAAAACCGCTGACGGGGGACGGAATGGCCCGGGTGTTTACGATTACCGTAAAAAATACGGATAAAACATTTTCCTGCGCCGAGAACCAGGCGGTGCTTATGGCGATGATTCACGGGCGGAGCGGCCCGCTTAAGTACGGATGCTGCGGAGGCGGCTGCGGCGTATGCCGTATGCGCGTTGAGTCAGGAGCCTGGACCGCCTTTAAGCCCATGAGCGCCGCCCATGTGAGCGAGGCGGATAAAAAACAGGGCATAGTCCTGTTGTGTTGTGTGCAACCCCGGAGCGACCTGGTGGTCGCCCCGGTAACCTCGTAAGAGGATTTTTAAGGAGGGTTATTATGGCTTTTCATGGAACCATTCGACCGGGTCTGATCCAGCTTCGTGTGCTGGACCTTGACAAAACACTGGACTTTTACAAAAACATTCTCGGTATGGATGAAGTAGGCCGTACCAGCGACGGCAGAGTACTGCTGAAATGCTATGATGAATTTGACCATCACAGCGTAGTACTCCGCAAGACCGACAAGGCCGGCCTTGATTATGTGGGTTTTAAAATTATCAGCGCCGCCGAACTTGAGTCAATCAAGGACAAGGTAACCAAATTCGGGTACAAGGTGAGCGAAGTCGCCGCCAATACCGAACAGCCCGGTTTTGGCAAGCAGTACAAATTTTCCCTGTGTACCGGCCACGAATTCCACATTTACAGCGAAGTGGAAATGGCCGCCGATCATCCCCAGATAAAGAACCCCGACATCTGGAACAAGCCCCCCCGCGGCATGAGGGCAGTACGGCTTGACCACTTCCTCCTCTACGGACCGGGCATCGAGGAAGCCGAACGCTTCATGAAAGAAGTGTTCGACATGTACGTCCCCGAAATCTGCAATACCCCCGACGGCAAGAGGCTTGCCACCTGGATCACCGGAAACAACAAACCCCATGACCTGGCCTTTGTTGAATATCCCAAACCCAACACGCTTCACCATATCGGCTTCTATCTCCAGACCTGGGAGGATATTCTCCACGCCGCCGATCTTATCGCGATCAACAAACTCAAGCTGGACATAGGACCTACCCGCCATGCCATCACCAGGGGACTTACCATCTATTTCTGGGAACCCTCAGGCAACCGCATCGAGACCTACTGCGGCGGCTACACCGCGTATCCTGACAGCCCCCAGAGAGTATGGGAAGCCAGCCAGCTTGGCCGCGGCCTCTTCTATTTCTCCGGCGAGATGATTCCCAGCTTCCTTGAGGTTGTTACCTAGTGTTGACATTTTGAAATCATCTCTCTAGTATTAAAAAGCCGTTCCGCTCTGGCGGACGGCTTTTTTGTTGAGATGCGGGGTTACTGCTTTCCGCCCTTGATGATGGATTGCAGCCTGTTCACTTCTTCCTTGTTTTTTTGGGCTTCTTCAACAAGCTGTTTCTGGAGATTCTTTTCCGTGGTAATGTCCTGGAGATTTCCAAGGATGAACAATCTGCCGCCGCCCCGGTCTACGGGCACGAATTTGCAATTGAGGATTTTTTCTTCTCCTGTCTTTGGGCTGATGTAGATCATCTCCTGTATGGGGTTCAGTTTCTCAAGCATATCCGGGCTGAGGCGTTCCGGCATACGGGAACGGCTAAAAAGGAGTACCAGATATTCCATGAGGCTGTTTAGTTTTTGTTCTTTTATCTGGGTTGTTAAAAGGTCGGTGAACTTTTTCCCTTCAAGGTTCTTTATCGCCAGGATGGATTCCAGCGCCCTGGAATACTGACTTTGAATGATAAAGTCCTTGTCCATAAGAAAGAGGCCCTCCTTGAGGGCGTCCTTCATGGCGGCTATGGTATCCCGTTCTTCCTTTAACTCAAGGGAAGCTGCCTCGGCCTTTTCTTTTAATTCCCTCAAATTCTGATTTTGCCTGTTCACCCCGTTCACCAGCGAGAGGTACGCGGCAAAGCCGAGGATTACAAAAAACGCGGCAACAAGTAATTCAGTGATCACCTGGGACCAGAGGCGGGTGTATATATCGGCCCCAAAATCGCATCCCACGACTCCCACCACAAGTCCGGCGGAGTTTAGGATGGGCGCGAAGGTCGAGATGGTCCAGCCCCATTCAGGGATATAATCTATGCTGCTGGTCTGGATTTCCCCGGTCGTCATGGCCTGTAAAACCGGCTTGCTGTATTTTTTTATGTCCTCTTCTTTACCAATAGGTGAAAAGTGATCATCGTCATCGGGCGTAGTGCTGCCGTCGATAATATAACGGAAAACAGTGCCTTCTATCCGGGCCATAGTATAAAGGTAGAAACAACTGGTTGTGTTCTTGAAGGCGAGAAGCTCCGCCTGGGCCTTCCGGTAATAGGGGTCGCTCTCGTCCGGGTTTTTGGCCAGGGCTTCGAAGGCGTCTCCGTCAATAAGTTTCACCGCCTCCTTGATGACGGGAATACCCAGTTCCTCGCTGATGGTTATGGTCAAACCCACCACCTGTTGGATGGAAATAACAATAACCACCGAATAGATTGCCACTACAAAAAACACAAAAAAGAGCGTGAACCGCATTTTAAGGGAAACATTCTTAAACATATTGGCTCCTTACTATAAATATACTCTTTATTTACAAAAAAAGCATTGTTAAAAGCATCGTTTAACGTCCGCTTTTTGGCGCTGCCAATTCGGCTTTTCGGGCTTTTGACATTCCAGGACGGACCTTGTATACTTGCTCAAATAACACAAATAATAGGAAGGTATTTTGAAACTCCTGCTCCATAGTTGCTGCGCTCCCTGCACTGTTCAGTGCGCGGCGGCGCTGCTCGAAGAAAATATCACCCCCGTTCTTTTCTGGTATAATCCCAATATTCATCCTTATATTGAATATTGCTCCCGCCGGGACAGTATACGGCAATACGCCTCTGAGACCGGCCTTGGCCTTGATATGGAAGATGAATACGGCCTCCGCGTATTTTTGGAGGGCCTCTACGTTCAGCCTGCCCGCGAAAACGGCGCTTTTGTCAACGCGGCGCCTTCTTCCCCGGATGTTTCCCGCCCGGATGTTTCCCGCTGCGCCTTCTGTTACCGCCTCAGGCTGGAAAAAACAGCGGCCAGGGCCGCGGCGGAAGGCTATGAGGCATTCAGCACCACCCTCCTTATCAGCCCCTACCAAAACCATGATTGTATCAGGGCCACGGCGGAAACCCTGGCCGCCCGTTACGGCGTCGCCTTTCTGTACCGGGACTTCCGCCCCCGTTTCCGCGCCGGCCAGAAAGAAGCCAGGGCAAAAGGCTTTTACATGCAGAAATACTGCGGCTGCGTTTTCAGCGAGGAAGAACGGTACTGTAAACCGCAATTGAAACTGTACTTGGCAAAATCACAATAAATGTCATTTTGCTTGACAAAAATAAGCCACTGTTTCATACTGATTTTCACATTAGACTCGGGGCTTCCCCGGTAAGGAGTAAGTATGAAAACGGTGATTGATCTGCTGCGCGAAGGGGTGCGCAAGTACGGTGATAAGCCCTATCTGGGCAACAAACGTGGCGACGCATGGGTTACTTACAGTTACCGGGAGACAGACCATCTTTCTTCCGCCTTTGCCGCTTCGCTCCTGGAACACGGTTTTGAGAAGGATGACGCGGTTTCCATACTTTCAGAAGGCCGCTGCTCCTGGGTTATAGGCGAATTCGGCGTACTCAAGGCGGGCTGCGTGTCGGTTCCCCTTTCGACAAAACTTACCGGCGACGAAATCATTTTCAGGCTGGATCATTCCGAATCCAGAGCCCTTCTCGTGTCCGAGAACAATCTGGCCAAGGCCCTTGAGATTCTGGACAAGGCCGCGAAAAAACCCCTGATCATTCTTATCAGCCCGGTCAACGAAAAGGTTCTCGGCCTTGCGGGCGAGGCGGGTCTCAGGGCGGGTAAAGATTTTCTTGTATATGACGACCTTGTCGCGTCAGGCGAAACGCTGCTTGCCAAATGGGACGGGCGGCTAAAGGAAATTGACAGCGCCCTTTCCGAAGATGACACAGTAACCATCTGTTATACGTCAGGTACTACCGGCAATCCCAAAGGCATCATGCTTACCCACAAAAACTACCTTCATAATGCCCTTAACGCCGCCAGGGTGGTTCGTGTCGAAGAAGGCTGGAAAAGCCTTATCATGCTGCCCCTGGATCATTCTTTTGCCCATACGGTGGGGACCTATGTTTTTCTTGAATGGGGTCTCACGATGTATTTTGTTGACGCCCAGGGCGGTCCGGTGGCGGCCATGAGGAATCTGCCAAAAAATCTTCTCGAGATAAATCCTGACTTTCTCCTTACGGTTCCCGCCCTGTCGGGAAATTTCATGAAGAAGATGCTTGCGGGCATCGCGGAGCAGAAGCCTTTCATTCAAAAACTTTTTAAGAAGGGTCTTGAAGCCGGCATTGCCCGCGCCGGAGACGGTTTTCACAAGCCGCCGCTGGGACTACGGATAAAGAATTTTTTCCCCTGGGCTGCCGCCAACGCCCTTATCTTTCCCAAACTGCGCGGGGTCTTTGGCAAAAATCTTAAATTCTGCATTGGCGGCGGCGCACTGCTTGAAATCAAACAGCAGGAATTTTTCAATGCCATTGGCGCGCCGGTATACCAGGGCTACGGCCTTACCGAGAACGCGCCCATTATCTGTTCCAATTCCGCGGAGCGACACAAGTTCGGCACATCGGGGGTGATTATCCCGAACCTTGACGTGCGCATAATGAAGGACGCTGATACCGAATGTGCCACAGGAGAAACAGGGCAGATTGTTACCCGGGGCGGTTCGGTGATGAAAGGGTACTTCAAAAATCCCGATGCCACGGCGGAAACCATTGTTGACCTCTGGCTTTGGTCAGGCGATCTGGGCTATATTGACGCCGACGGCTTTCTTGTGGTAACTGGTCGAGAGAAGGCGCTCCTCATTTCGGCTGACGGAGAAAAATACAGTCCCGAAACCATAGAGGAAGCGGTGGTCAATACTTCCCGCTTTGTCAGCCAGATCATGGCCTTTAACGAACAGTGTAAATACACCACCGCCCTCATCACCGTTGACGGGGACGCCCTCAGGGCGGCTGTTAAAAAAGAAGGCATCACGCCTGATGACGCCGGGCTTGACAGGGTTATAGATATTGTCCGGGACGATCTCCTTGGCTTTAAGGACAATGGGGCGTATGCGGGTATTCCGGGCCAGTGGCGGCCCGCGTCCTTTGCACTTATACCCGGCGTTTTTGGCGAGGAACACGGCCTGGTAAATTCAACAATGAAACTGGTCCGTTACAAGGTCAGGGATTTTTACCGTAACCGCATTGACGAACTCTACAGTTCGGGCCTGGCCGACCCGCACATCGAAGGCAACAGAAAGGCCCTCAGGGAAATACTGAAATGAACCCCCTTTCTGCATATTGCTCTTTGTGCTATGCTGGGGGCATGAACAAATGGTATATACGGTCAGGGGTTCTTCTTTCGCTTCTGTTTGTAAGTGTAAGCGCCTCCTGCGAACCCCGGGATGACGCTCTGGGAGAGGGGCTTTTTGCCCGCATTACGACCGGCAGGGGGGATATTGTGGTCCGCCTTGAATATCAAAAAACGCCCCTTACGGTCTGTAATTTTGTCGGCCTTGCCGAGGGCGCGTTCTCGTTTTCAGGCGGCAAACCTTTCTACGACGGCCTTACTTTCCACCGGGTAGAAGAAAACTTTGTGATTCAGGGCGGCGATCCCATGGGCAATGGCCAGGGCGGGCCGGGTTATAATTTTCCTGACGAAATAGTCCCCTCGCTCAGGCATGACGGCCCCGGCGTACTTTCCATGGCCAATGCCGGGCCAAATACCAACGGCAGCCAGTTCTTTATCACCCACCGGGCGACACCCCATCTTGACGGCAGGCATACGGTGTTTGGCCGGGTTGTTGAAGGTCAGCGGGTGGTCAACGCCATACGGGCAGGGGACGTGATACAGAAGATTTCGATTATCAGAAACGGCCCTGACGCGAGGGCCTTTAAGACCGACCAGGCGGCCTTTGATGAGTACCTTGCCGCGGCCAGGGCTTCCGCCGCGGCACAGCGGGAAGAACAACGCAATGCCGACCTTGCCCTTGTTACTTCAAAATATCCTGACCTTATTCAGAGTCCTTCGGGGCTGCTGTATAAAATTCTTAAAGACGGCAGCGGCCCCGGGGCCGAACCGGGAAAGACCGTGGGCCTCTCGTACAGGGGCATGTTTGTTTCCGGTGAGGTTTTTGACGATTCTGATTTGTCAGGCCGGCTGCTGGAATTTGTCGTCGGAAGCGGCAGGGTCATCCCCGGATTTGACGAAGCGGCGCGCGATATGCGCCGGGGCGAAAGACGGCTTGTGGTGATTCCCCCTGAACTTGCCTACGGAGAACGGGGCGCCGGAGGCGTTATTCCGCCTAACGCCTTTCTGGTCTTTGAAATGGAACTGGTCGAGATACGGTAAATGACCAGGATATGCGCCCATGCCGGTTTTGACGAAACACTCCCCAATTCTCTTGAAAGCCTGGAACTGGCGGCCCTCCGGGCTTATGATGTGGTTGAATTTGACATTAACCGGTACAGGGAAAATCTTGTACTGGCCCACGATATAGAGGAGCGTTTTGCAACAGAGGCGCCTCCCCTTCTTGCCGATGGCCTCGACCTGCTTAAAAACCGGGGCATAACGGTCAACTGCGATATAAAAGAGCCTTCCATGTGCCCTGAGGCAAGCGCCCTCATTAAAGAATTCAACATGGATGACGCGGCTTTTTTTACCGGCGAAATCACCCCTGATTTTGAACAAAACACCCCTTACAAATTTTTCCTCAACGCCGATAATCCCTGCCTGGGCGTTCCCCCGAGGCTTGGTTTAGCCGAGGCGGAAAAACTTGTCAGGTTTTTTAGAAAATCCAAAAACAGCAATTTTTTGGGGTATAATTTTGACTACCTTGTCCTGGCCCCGGATGGAATGACACTGCTCCTTAACGAACACATCCCCTTCATTCTCTGGACCGTCGATGATGAAGCTCTTATCCCAGGCTATATTGATCAAGGTATCTGGGGCCTTACCACCAACAAGGCACGCTTTGCCCTTGAGTGCCGGTCTCATCTGTTTACGAAATTCCGGCAGCCCGAATAAGGGCTTTGTGTAACATCGTACAGAAGATACATATAACGTTCCGGCTGTAATGTTACACTCTTATCTTTTATATAACCTTTTGTTTTTCCCCGGAGGGTCTTGACAATCTACATACCAGTCGGTATATTATAGTCATGGACGGAAACTTTTCCAGAGATCTAATAGCAAAAACCGCTCTTTCTTTATTTTCGCGCAAAGGCTATGAATCAGTTGGCGTGAATGAAATTGCCGCTGTTACGGGACTTACAAAACCATCGCTCTACTACCATTTTGGGAGCAAGGACGGGCTTCTCGCGTTTATTGTCGAAACTGAAGGACAAAAACTGATTGCCCTTACCGGGAGTACGGCAAAATATGAGCATAATATTGTAAGGAATCTAAGCGCGCTCCTCCGGGAAAATATTGCCTTTGCCTGCGATAATAGCGATTTTTTCCGTTTGTTACTCCGCTTGTTTTATAGACGTCTCTTATATTTGCATACGCAAACATACTTCTTAAAAAAATCTATTAATAATATTTGATAGTATTGACGGGATCTAATTACAATTTTTCCTCCTCTTTAATAGAGTTGTTTAATTATACTGAAGTTGTTAAACAACTTCCACTAAAAATATTATTTTTT
>JAIRXO010000163.1 GCA_031268255.1 Spirochaetaceae bacterium | reverse complement strand
AGCGCGGCATAGTCCCTTGGATTCATCATACAGCCACTATACAGACAGACGGCACAGGTGAAAACCCCGCTTCGCCTACAGTATGCCGATAGCGTATAATTCATAATGCCGGCAGGTGGATGACGACGTTATGGGCAATGCCAGGCGCCAAGTGCGGATTATTTTATATGTCCGCGAATGAACGCTGATTTTCGCGGGATGACCGTCCGTATTAGGGGGCGGTGTACGGCAGACGGCAGGTGAGGAAATGCGCCCCCCTTCATGGTATTCCTCCCCTGTATCTTTACTGTTGCGCTTTCTCCCTTTATACTGGTTCCCATGGCCGGGTCAGAAAAACTTACTGTTTCCGAACTTACCGATCTGATACGCAAAACCCTGGAGGGGAATTTCGGTTCTCTTACGGTGGAAGGGGAGCTTTCCAATTGCAGGCCTTCCAGCACCGGGCATCTTTATTTTACCCTCAAGGACGCGGGGGCGGCGATTTCCGCGGTGATGTTCAAGAACAGGCTGAGGTTTCTCGATTTTGAACCCAGGGACGGTATGCTGCTCCGGGTCAGGGGGAATCTTTCGGTTTACGCCCAGCGGGGAACTTACCAGATTGTATGCGAGGAGATGGAGAGGGCCGGAGACGGGGACATACTGCTCATGCTGGAAAAGCGCAAGAAGCTCCTGGCATCTGAGGGGCTTTTTGACAGCGGGAGGAAAAAACCCCTTCCCCGTTTTCCCGAAACGGTAGGCGTTATCAGTTCTCCTACCGGGGCGGCGCTGCGGGACATTCTCAATATTCTTGAAAGGCGGGCGGCGGGGATCAAGGTGCTGATACTGCCTTCTCCTGTTCAGGGCGAGGACGCGCCCGGCATACTTGCCCGCCGTATCGAACAGGCCAATGTTTGGCGTCTTGCCGATGTGCTTATTCTGGGAAGGGGCGGCGGTTCCCTTGAGGACCTTTTGGCTTTTTCCGATGAACGGGTGGTCCGCGCTGTGGCGGCTTCGGAGATTCCGGTGATAAGCGCCGTGGGGCATGAGACAGACTGGGCGCTTTCCGATTTTGCCGCCGACCTCAGGGCTCCGACGCCTTCCGCCGCGGCGGAACTGGTCAGCGAGAACCGGAGTGAGGCCCTGGGCTATGTTAAAAACTTACGTTCTGCTCTTGAGGCGGTGTTCAGGTCCCGTCTTGAACGGGCGAGGCTTCTTATAAAACCGTTCGGCCTTGAGGACCTTGAATACCGTTTCAGGGGTATGCTGCAGCCCGCTCTGGTGCGTTTTGACGATGCCAAGGAAAACCTGCTTCTGGCCCTTTCGGACCGCTGCGCCGGACTGCGGCGGCGGGTGGAACTTACCCGGACGGTCCTTGAGGCGGCGAGTCCCCTGGCGGTTATGGAGCGGGGGTTCTCGGTGGTGATACAGGAAAAGGACGGCGCGGTGCTGAAAGACGGCGGCGCGGTGCAAGACGGCGAGCGTCTTGTTATACGGCCACTCAGGGGCATGGTAAGGGCCAGGGTTGAAGGGGGAGCATAGAATGGCGAAGAAACAGGGCAGGGAGTCCATGAAAAATTTTGAGGAAAGGCTTTCGAGGCTTGAACAACTGGGGGAAATGATAAAGAGCCCCGATATTCCCCTTGACGAGGCGTTAGGCGCTTTTGAGGATGGCATCAAACTTGCCCGTTCCCTCGAAAAAGACCTTGAAAAGATTGAAAGCCGCGTCGAAATCCTCATGAACGGTCCTGACGCGGAGCCGCCTGAAAGTCCAGAGCGGGAACTTTTTGAAGATGACGACTAACGGCGCGGATACTGCTTCCGGCGGACCGGATGGATTCGGGGAAAAGCGCATACAGGTGCTGAGTCCCGAGGTGGCGAGAAAAATCGCCGCCGGCGAGGTCGTGGACCGGCCCGCCGCCCTGGTGCGGGAATTTATCGACAACGCCATTGACGCCGGAAGTTCCCTGATTGAATTAACCATAGAAGAAGGGGGCTCAAGGCGTACCGAAATTGCCGATGACGGCGGCGGCATGGCCAGGGGAGACCTGGAACTCTGCTGGCATACCCACGCGACAAGCAAAATACGGGATATTGATGATCTGGGCCGCGCCCTGACCCTGGGGTTCAGGGGTGAGGCCCTTGCCGCGGCGGCCGCGGTATCACGTCTTGAAATACTTTCTTCCCCTGACGGCAGGGAGGCATGGAGCCTTTATGTCAGTCCCGGCGGGGAAAGGTCAGAAATCCGCCCCGGAAGAAGGCAGCGGGGAACAACTGTGCGGGCACTGGGTCTCTTTGATGCCATACCGGCCCGTAAACGTTTCCTTAAACGGGAAGGAACCGAGGCCGGCCTCTGCAAACAGGCCCTTATCGACAAGGCCCTGGCCTTTCCGTCCGTCTCCTTCCGTTTTGTCCAGGACGGCAATCTAAAGCTGTTTCTCCCTCCGGCGGAAAGCCTTAAAGAACGCTTTTCCGCCTGCCTTCTTTCACAGACGGAAGAAAATTTTCTCCACGAGATACACGCGTCAGGCGAGGGCTTTTCTGTCAGCGTGGTAACAGGCGGCCCTGAGCTCTGGAGAAAGGACAGGAGGCAGCAGTATGTCTTTGCCAACGGCAGGCGCATACAGGAATTCTCCCTGCTCCAGGCGCTGGAATACGGGGTTCAGGGCTGGTTCCCCAACGGCGTTCATCCTGTGGGTGCCGTGTATGTGCAGATAGACCCCGCGCTGGCGGACTTTAACATTCATCCGGCCAAACGGGAAGTGCGTTTTAAGGACAGCGGGGCGATTCACCATGCCATTACCACGGCGCTGACAGGCTTTGTCAGGCACGGGTCTTTGGCCAGGGGCGCCGGGGCGGACGGGGAGTTCCGCGCCGGGGATGGACAGGGCGGGCAGAGCGGCCCCGGCGGGTACGACAGTCACGGCGGGTATGGCGGCGGCTCAGGGGCGCCGCGGAATACCCCGGATGACGCTTCGGCCCGGCTTGCCCTGGAAGCCTTGCTGGAAAACAGGCCCGGCTTTGCCAGGGCGCCGAGGATGTACCAGGAAGGGGCTGCTCAAACATACCCCGAATACGGCTCGGTCGGGGAACAAAGCGCGGCCTACGCCGCTGACATACATTACCTGGGCAAAGTATTCGGCCTTTTTCTTTTGGCGGAAAAAGGCGACAGGCTTTACATCATTGACCAGCACGCCGCCCATGAACGCCTTCTCTTTGAAAAACTCCTCGCGGGAACCATTCCGGTACAGGAACTTCTGGTACCGCTGGCTCTGGACACAGGCGATGACGAAGAGGACAGTTTTCTGGAAAGAAAGAAAGACGAACT
The DNA here is from genome assembly GCA_031268255.1 of Spirochaetaceae bacterium. Taxonomy (GTDB): domain Bacteria; phylum Spirochaetota; class Spirochaetia; order Treponematales; family Breznakiellaceae; genus JAIRTD01. The sequence continues at coordinate 369 of JAIRXO010000163.1, read as the reverse complement.
TGCCAGGCTCGGCATAGTGCTTGGAAAGGAAGATGGACAGTGGAGCATCGAAGCCCTGCCCGCCGCGTGGAAGGCGGATGACGGCGAAACGGCCAGGGAAATTCTCAATCTGAAAAATTCAGGCGGAGACCTTGCCCGAAGCTGGGCGGCCTCCCTCTCCTGCCATGAAGCGATAAAGGAAGGCGATTACCTGGACCCCCTTTCCGCCCTGGAACTGGCCGCCGCCGCACTTGCCCTCCCCGACCCCCGCTGCCCCCACGGCAGGCCCCTATGGGTGGAAATCAGCAAAGAGGAACTGCTGCGGGGCGTGAGGAGGACCTGAGGCGGGGGGATTTCCCTTCGGCTTTTCTACACAAAAGCTTGGAGGAT
>JAIRXO010000145.1 GCA_031268255.1 Spirochaetaceae bacterium | reverse complement strand
GTCCGCTGTACGCCATCGCGTCTCGAAGGGCCGCCCCTGGCACCGGTCGAACAAGTCCAATTTTTAACCGCAAGGCCGTAAGTTAGTCCGCTATTTCCACCCGGTCGCGGCCCATCTCCTTGGCCTTGCGGAGGGCGTCGTCGGCGACTACCACCAGGCCCTCGCGGTTCTTCGCGTGGGTCGGGGCTATGGCTATGCCTATGCTGGTCTTGATTCTGATGTTTACCATCTCGCGGGAATCTTTTCCGTTGGGAACCTTGACCCGGTTTTCCGAAACCGCCGCGCGTATGTCCTCGGCTATGGCCTGGGCGTCCCGCTTGTCCGTATCGGGGAGCAGCATGGCGAACTCGTCGCCCGAAAGCCGCGCGGCTATATCCCCTGAGCGGAGATTGCTGCGTATGATTTCGGCTGTCGCGATGATCACCTTGTCCCCGGCGACAGTGCCGAAGCGGTTGTTTATCTCATGCACCCGGTCAAGGTCCATCATGAGGAGGGCCATTTTCCGTAATCCGACCGAACTGTGGTCAAAGCGGTCCTTTATTGTTTCCTCAAGGAAGCGCCTGTTGTAAAGGCCGGTAAGCTCATCGGTGATGGCCCTGCGCCTGGCGTTCTCGCCCCAGCGCATGAGATCGTTGAGGTGCCGGGAATTCTGGTCAAGCCACATATCCTGCACCGAGCCTATGGCTTTAAGAAGTTTGACCCCTATCATGGGATGTTCAAAAACGATGCGGTAAAAATCAATGCCCTGAAGCGTCATAAGGTCCGAATCTTCCCTGGCTGTTATGGTGGCCGAACGGGGCTCATTGGCGATGATGGACATTTCCCCAAGAAAATCGCCGGGATTGATATTGAACATCCAGCGCCGGGTTCCGTCCGACTGGGACATAAAGGCGCTGAGTTTTCCAGAAATAAGTATGAACATGTCCCCGCCGGCGTCTCCTTCGGAAAAAAGCAGTTCGTCCTTTTTGATATGGGTGCGTTCCAGGAAGGCGGTAACGGCGTTATATTCAAGCTCGCTCATGGCGGCAAACAGGGGGGACTTGAGCAGGGCGGGATCGTTAATGGGAATTGCCGCGGCTTCGCTCATTTTACCTGCGCCGCCTTTTTGGAATCCGTCTTTGTATACCTGACAATCCTGTTGCCGCCGTTTTTCCAGGTGTCAAGCAGGAGGCTGTAGTTACCCTGAAAAAGGACATCCCATACAGGCTCGTCCTCGGGCCACAGGGCATAGGAGACAGCGCAGGAAAAGGGAAAGGCCGCAAGTTCCCCGTCCGGCGGAACAGGGTCCAGGGATGCGATGGCGCGGTAGAGTTCCTGGGCGATTTTTTCCGCCGAGGACGCGCCGCATTTGTTGATAAGGAGCCCTGTCTCGTTGCTCTTAAAGCGCAGGGCCCAGCCCCTGCCTATGCGGCGGTTAATGTTTTTCAGTATCAGGGCAATGCGCACCATGGCCTCGTCTCCGGCGGCATGGCCCCGGGAATCAACAAGTGTCTTGAAGCGGTCGGGCTTGATCATGATGAGGGCCGTTGGATCTTCAAGAATACGGTTTATTTCGTCGAACAAAAACGACTGCTTCCACAGCCCCGTGCCCGGGTCCTCATAGGCCTGGCGGCGGAGTTCCTGGACCCAGGAACTGTTTTCGACATAAATTTTCTGGGTTGACTTGATACGGGATGTCGTCATTACGATGGAATTGAGGAGTATCCGCGCCACGATATTGGGCGATTCGGATGCCAGGGTGTCCATGGTAAGCCCCACGCCGGGAAAAACAATGAGTACCGTATCGCAGGTGGCGCAGGCCGAGGCGTCGTAAATCCCCCGGCGGGCAAAGTCAAAGTCCCCTATGGTATCCCCGCTCTCGTACTGGGCCATTTCGTCCTCGCCGCCGTCAGGCCGGGTTCTGAAAACCCGTATGCCTCCCGACTGGAGCAGGTAAAAGCGGTCAGCCCTGTCGCCGGCTGAAAAAAGCCTGCCCCCGGAGCGGAGCTGCAATACCCCGGACCGGGAATAAATATAGGCCAGCTCATTATCCAGCATAGTAGAGAATAGTTCGGCTTTACCTATTGGAGTGGTGTCCAGCATACCAGTTGATTATACCTAAAAGGAACCGGCTAATCTATAGATAATAAGGGCGGCCAGGGGCAGCGACAGCGCGGAAAACAGGGTCGAAAGAAAAACCAGTGCGCCTGATTCCTGGCTGTCCCCGTCAAAGGCCGACGTAATCAGGGCGGCGCTGGCCGCCACCGGCATGGCCGCCACCAGTACCGGCAGCACCAGGGCCGCGCCCCGGATTCCGGCCAGGTACAGGGGCAGGGCGACAATCAGGGGCATGACCGCTATACGCACCAGAGAAGTAACATAGGGCCGCCAACTGCCTATGACGCCGCGCAGGGAGGTTCCGGCAAGATTCATGCCTATGACCAGGGTAGAAAGGGGGCTGGTCATGTCGCCGGCCATTTTAAGGCCCTGGTAAAGCGGGCCGGGCAGGGAAACCGAAAACAGAAACAGGATAAAGCCCGTCAGGGTAGCGATGATGCAGGGGCTGAGAAAGGTTCTGTACGACAGGGCAAAGGAACCGGCCTTCTTCCTCGTGATAAGCCAGGCGCCCAGAGAAAAGGAAAAAAGGTTGAAAGGAATATTGTAGATGGTAAGCTGAAAGAGGTAGTCCCTTCCCATGACCATTTCCACCATGGGAATCCCTATGAAGGCGCAGTTTGAGAATATCAGGGCATACCGGTGTATGTCCCGTTTTTCGCCCTTGAGCCCCAGCAGGCCGGGGTAGAAAACCGTCAGCAGCGCCGAAAGGCCGTATACAAAAAACGAAACGCCCAGGGTCTTTCCCGCTATGCCCAGCATGGCCGCGGAAAAGGGCCTTTGCAGGGAAACAATAATCAGGCAGGGCAGGGAAAAATTCATTACCAGTGAGGAAAACGCGGGCGTGGTCCTGCCGCCTAACGCCCCTGTCCTGACCAGAATAAAGCCTGAGAGTATGAGCATAAAAAGTACCAGGAGCTGGCCGATAATCACCATAAAATTACCCCTCTATTCCCAGTTCATCAAGAAAACGGTCGTCGATTTTCCGGTTTCCGGCGCTGTATCCGAGCCTGCGCTCAAGCCGGGACGCGCCGTGAAAATCACTGCCCGCGGTGATAAGCAGGCCCAATGACCTGCCCAGTTCCTCAAGGCGCATAGCGGCCCGCTCTTTGGCCGTGGGATGCCAGGCTTCAATGCCGTCAAGCCCCCTGTCCTTCCACGCGCGGAGCAGTTCGGGCAGGCGTCCCCAGGAAACATACAGGGAAAGCGGATGGGCCAGGACAGCCTTGCCTCCGGCGTTATGGATGAGTTCCAGCGCCCGGTCAAGATCAAGGGCGTCCCGGGGGACAAAAAGGGGCTTCCCCTTGGAAAGGTATTTGGCAAAGGCCTGCTGGATATTGGCGGCCAGTTTCCTTTCGATCAAAAAGGACGCGAAATGGGGCCTGCCCACCACGCTGCCCCCGGCGTATTTCTTGATGTCCTCATAGGTTCCGGGAATATTCATTTTCCCCATTACGTCCAATATCTGCAAATTCCGCTTTTCCCTGAGCCGTCCCAGTTCCTCTATGGCCCCGGTAAAGTCCCGGCCCGGCCCGGTCAAACCCAGGCCCAGAAGGTGAAAAACCCCCCGCGTCGGATATTCTACGGGAATATCCGCCCCGCATACGGCGCTATCTTCGGCGGGGTGTTTCGCGCGGCCCTTTTGAACCCAGTTTATCTCAAATTCCACGCCGGGTATAAACCTGAGACCGAGTTTTCGCGCCCGTTCCCGCCCTTCTTCAAGGCCGTTTATGGTATCGTGGTCTGTCAGGGCCAGGGCGGAGAGACCCTCTTTTTTGGCTGCTTCAACAAGGTCTGTGGGGCTTAAAGTACCGTCAGACGCGTTTGAATGGGTATGCAAATCTATCATACATATATTCGGCCTGACAAGTTTACCATACTATGATAAAATAGAGAACCGCACTGTACAAACCGCCCTTTTTTGCCGAAATTCGAAGAAGGGGGCTGTCAGATCGTTGACTGATTCGGCTCCGCGCCATAAAATAAGGTACTAGAGGAAGGACGGTCCTGAATTGTCAAGATATACATTGAAGCAAGGGATAATTGTCAGCCCGGGTAAAAAAGCCGCAAATGGCAGTATTTCCGTACACGAAGAGAAGATAAGCGATACAGGTTTTCCCCTGGAAATCGACTTGCGCAAAAATTCGTTTGTGTATCCCGCCCTTATCAATACCCACGATCACCTTCAGGGTAACTACCGCCCCGCCGTGGGGCCCAAGGCCGGGGAATTCTACCTTACCTGGCTTCCCTGGGACAATGACCTTAAGGCTTCCAAAACATTCACGGAGCGTTCCAAGTTAAGCAGGGAGGAACTGTACGCGTTTTCCGGGTACAAGTGCCTTTTTTCCGGCGTTACCACGGTCAACGATCACTTTCCCCAGGCCATAAACAAGGACATACTGCCCACCCTGCCCATACGGGCCATACTCGAATACGGCCTCGCCCATGAGTCGTCATCCTACGACCTTAAATGGGGCGACGGCATTGAGGTGGAGCACAAGCGGGCAGTGGAAAAACACTGGCCCTTTATAACCCATTTGTCGGAAGGCTTTGATACCGAAGCCATGGGCGGCGTCGAGCATCTTAAAAAACTCAAGGTTTTGGATAAACACAGCCTGCTCGTTCACTGCATAGGGTTCAGCGATGAGGACATAGCCTCGGTCGCCAAAGCCGGGGCCAGTGTTTCCTGGTGCGGCTTCTCCAATAAGTTCATGTTCAATGTTACCTGCAAAATACGAAAAATGATCAAGGCGGGCGTCAATGTTACCCTGGGGACCGATTCCTCGGCAACCGGCTCGGC
>JAIRXO010000104.1 GCA_031268255.1 Spirochaetaceae bacterium | reverse complement strand
GCGGTGGCTTTCCTTCCTTGTCCGGCTAGCCGCTTCCAGTACCACGGCGGTATTGGGGTCAAGGCGCCTTTCGGCAGCCCTTTCGGCGGCCTCCCTTGCCTCGGGGAGACGCGCCCAGGCTTCAGGGGGAACTCCGGGGACTAGCCCGCCGCCAAAACCGGCGCCGCTGGCCGTCCTGCCCGCCGCCCTTGCGGCCGCTTCCCCGGCGGCTTTTAGGATCTGCCAGCCATAACGGATAATTTCAGGCTCTATGGGGGCTTCGCTCATCCAGGCAAGGACAACGGCCTCATAGGCCCTGAGGGATAATTCACGAAGTAAAAGGGCCGAAACGCTTTCCCCGGCACTTTCTCCCGGCCCGGAAAGAGGGCTGCCGGAATATGTTCCATCCTGAACATCAAACAGGCTCATCTGGACTTCCGCCCCGGAGCGGCGGAAAGGACTGAGTACGGGGAGGGTTCCGCTCCCGCAGGCTTCGTCAAGGGCCCCAAAAATCCCCTCCAGGGAATTGTCAAACGCCATGAAATCTCCTTACAGCGCGAAAGCGCGTACACGCCTAAAAATCAAAGAGGGGGAGCTGGAGTCCCTCTCCGTCAAGACCGGCAAGTATGCCCCTGAGCTTTCCTGAATCTCCCGCCCGGTCGATAAAGGTCCCCGCTACGGTGATAAAATAACGGGCCCGCTTGAGGCTTACTCCCAGACGGCGGAGCCGGTCAAACGAAAGGGAACGGGAAGCGGCGCCGAACGCTCCGCCCCGGCGCGCCTCAACAATGCGCCTGGCGGACACCGCCCCTATGCCGGGGACCCTGAGCAGTTCTTCATACGAGGCGCGGATAAGTTCAACAGGAAAAAATTCCAGATGCCTCAGGGCCCAGGCCGCCTTGGGGTCTATGAGGGTATCAAGAAAGGGCGTATCCCCGTCCAGTACTTCCTGGGGAGTAAAATGGTAGAATCTGAGCAGCCAGTCGGCCTGATAGAGCCGGTGTTCCCGCTTTAGGGGAGGGGCCGCTATATCGGGAAGCCGGGGGTCGCCCCTGTCCGCCGGCATAAAGGCCGAATAATACACCCGCCTCAGGCCGAATTTCCGGTACAGGGCGCCTGAGAGATTGATAATGGTCCTGTCGTCCTCTGGACTGGCGCCTATGACAAGCTGGGTACTCTGACCCGAAGGGGCGAATTCAGGGACAGAGCGCATGGTTTTCCTGTCCTCGCCGTATTCGCGTTCGGTCTCGTTTACTTCCCCCATAGCGCCGAATATGGTTTTGCCGTCTTTTTGGGGGGCAAGTTTTTTAAGGCTCCCCGATGTGGGTAGTTCTATATTGACACTCAGGCGGTCGGCCCAGAGACCGGCCTCGCGTATGAGGCGTTCCCCTGAACCGGGGATGATTTTGAGGTGTATATACCCGCCAAATGCTCCCTGGGTCCGCAGCGCCTTGGCTGTCTGGATGAGTTTTTCCATAACAACATCAGGATCAGAAAAAATCCCCGACGACAGAAAAAGCCCTTCAATATAATTGCGGCGGTAAAATTCCACCGTGAGCTCCACCAGTTCCTGGGAAGTAAAGGAGGCCCGGGGAATATCCGAGGAAACCCTGTTGACACAGTAGGCGCAGTCAAAGCGGCAGACATTGGAATAGAGCAGCTTGAGCAGGCTGACGCAGCGGCCGTCGCCGGTCCAGCTGTGGCATACCCCCGCCGCCGCCCGGTAACCCAAGGCGGATTTTCCTGAGGCCGAACCCGCCTTCCCCTCACTGCCGGAGGACGCGCAGGAAGCGTCGTACTTTGCCGCGGCGGCAAGTATCGAAAGTTTTTCTTCCAGGTCCATATTGTACTATACATTTGTATAGTTAAAAATGCAAGGGGTTTCTTATATATAATTTCATAGGCAAGCCGGGCCTGTTCCCGCACCTGATCGGCGAGGGACTGGTACTTGTCCTTGAGGGCGTTCATGTTCTGATTGTAAAAAGCGACAAACTCGGGGTCCTGAAAAGGATCGAGATGAACCTGCTGCCCCAGGCGGCGGGCCAGTTCTTCTTCCTTCTTGCGGAGCTTGGGGGCGTATTGCTGCTTTATGGCCTGTTCAAACTGACCCGCCTCGTCAAGGTAACGGGTCAGGGCCTGGGTAAACTGGCTGTACAGGCGGGCAAACTGGGTATGGGAAATCAGTGCGGCAAGACCCTTGCCTACCCGTTCTATCCGCGTCATATCCTCGGCGGACTGGGGCAGGGACACCTGGGAGAGGAGCACCTCAAACACACCCTGCCTGACAGCGTCCGCCCTGCCGGAACCGGCCTTTTTTATTTCCTCTGGAAGAGAAATGCCGTTTTCCTCAAGAAAAGTATTCGCCAGCTTTTTGCCCTGCTGTTTTGCCTCATAATTTGAAACACTGTCCCTGTCACCCTGTACGGATTCGGTCCGCTCCAGGGCCAATTCCAGGGCGCTTTTGATGCGTCCCATGATCGCTCCTTTCTTCAAAAATACCGTATTTCCCCGCCGCCAAGCAGGCCGTCCAAGGAAAAATCCCCCGCGTCAACGGGAATTGTACCCCGTATCTGAACGCCGAGGGCCAGGCCAAGGGCAAAAAACCCAAGCCCCCTGTCAAGGCCCGAAAGAAACCGGTCGTAGTACCCCCCGCCGCGGCCAAGACGCCTTCCGGCACAATCAAAACCAAGGCCGGGAACCAGTATGAGGGCCGGAAAATCTTCTTTGCCCAGGGGCTGATCGGGCCTTGGCTCCGGTATACCCAGACGGCTCTTATCCCAGGGGCCCGAAGCCGAAAGAACACGGTAAAACCGTATATCCGGCCCTTCTACCCTGGGCAGAAAGACTTTTTTGCCCGTTGAGAAGGCCAGATTAAGAACAGGCCAGGTGTCTATTTCTCCCTTCACGGACATAAAAAGAAGCAGAGTTTCCGTTCCGGTAAAAATTTTTTCTTTTGAAAGCAGTGCGGCGGCCTTTACGCCTTCGGCGTTAAAAACCCCGCTGTCGAGGGAGGCAAGTTCTTCCTTTAGGGCTTTCCGCATATTGCCTTTGGAAAGCATGGGTCAGATAGGCCTTGTTCCCCCGGCCTGTAAGCCTCCCTCGTAAATCCGGCCACAGGCCAAAAACATGGGGAGCCTGGTCCCGGCAAGTACGACACCGGCCTCTTTGGCCATTTCAATCATGTCCAGAGTGGGCCGCTTGCCCCGGACAAAAATAATGCCCTTAATGTCAAGAAGTTCCGCTGTCCGTATAACCTGGGGATTGACAAGGCCGGTCAGGAGGACGATTTTTTCTTTTACAAAGGCCATGACATCGCTCATAAGGTCAGCGCCGCAGGCGGAACAGACTTCTATATCCGCCCCATCCTCGCCGCAAAAGTATTCGCCTTCTACCAGCCGTACCGCCTCGGTTAAGATCACAACCAACTCCTCGAAAAAGTATACTCCGGTATTATACTGTTGTCCATACCTGTTTTCTTAAAGAGGAATTTTTGGGGGGTAGGCGCAAACCGTGTTTGCGCCGTAGGGGGGCCGGACGAACCAAAAAACGTGGAGCGTTTTTTGGTTTTGGAGTTTTGCAGAGCAAAACTCCACTCTCAGGCTGCAGTGGGGAAACAGGCCCCCCTCCTTTCCTTAAATGCCCTCAATTGTCCGTGGTCTCCGAATTTAGAAGGCCGGTACTACCCCGCCGTTGTAGGTAGCGAGGATAAAGTCCTTGACCTTCTGGGAACGAAGGGCCGCCGACAGGGCGAGGATGCGGGGGTCATTTTCATTGCCCGCCTTTACCACCACTATGTTTACCCAGGGGGATTCGGCGCCTTCGAGAATAAGGGAATCCGTTACCGGATTAAGGCCCGCGTCAAGGGCATAGTTGCCGTTGATGATCGCGGCGTCCACATCGCCCAGGGCCCGGGGAAGCTGGGCCGCCTCAAGCTCCCTGAAACGGAGCGATTTGGGGTTGGACGTAATGTCCGCCGGGGTTCCCGCTATACCCGCGCCGGGAGAAAGGGTAATGAGGCCGTTGGCCTGGAGCAGGAGCAGTGCCCGTCCCCGGTTGGTTGGATCGTCCGGTATGGCGATGGACGCGCCGGCCTTAAGT
>JAIRXO010000270.1 GCA_031268255.1 Spirochaetaceae bacterium | reverse complement strand
CATTTGGGGGGTAGCGGGAGACTTGCGAAGCAAGGCTCCGGCGCAGGGGGGCCGGACGAACAATAAAATTGCGGAGCATATTTTGTTACGCGGCGGCAGTGAGGAAACAGGCCCCCCTCCTTCCTCTTTGTCCTTTTCCGTGCTGTCAGAGGCCGAGTTTGGCGATTATCTCCGAGTCGAGATCGTGGCCCATAAAGAGGTTGTACTGGTACTTGGCCTGCTGAATCAGCATGTCGTAGCCGTTGATGATCTGGCATCCGGCCTGGGCGGCCCGGATAAGAAAGCGGGTGCGTTCGGGTTTATAGATAAGGTCCATGACCGCTTCCCTGCCGGTAAAATTGTACAACGCCCCGGGGTCGGCATCAACATCGGGCTCCATGCCGGCGCTGGTGGTGTTGATGATGACATGGGAATACCGTTCCATCATGGCTATGCCCTGGTTGTCAAGGCCGCCCCAGACAAAGCCGTATTGTCTGGCAAGGTCTCTGGCCCTGAACACTGTGCGGTTTACTATCAGGGCCTGGCCTTTGAGGCGGTGGACTTCGGCGGCGACTGCCCTGGCGGCTCCTCCGGCTCCGAGTATGGTAAGGCGCCGCCCGAAAAGGTTTTTCCGGTCAAGAAAACGGAGCAGAGAATCGGAGAAGCCCCGTGCGTCGGTATTGTAGCCGGTCCAGCCGGAGGGTGTGCGGAGTATGGTATTGCAGGCTCCTATATGATCCACCTGCCGGGATTTGGAAACAAGGAGGGGGACTATTTCTTCTTTGTAGGGAATGGTTACTGACGCGCCTTCCAGTTTTATTTCTTCGGCGAGGCGCAGAAAGGACAGGAGGCTGTCTGAAGGAAAGGGTACATACACCGCGTCTATATTGTTCTGGGTAAAGAGGGGGTTAAAAAAGGCCGGGCTTGCGGTAACTGAAAGCGGGTAGCCTGAGATTCCGAATATTCTCGTGCCTTCTCCTATGCGGTGAAAGCGGTACAGTTCTTCGAGTTCCTGGGGGTCAAGCTGCCCCGGAGCGCCGCATTCCGCGTCTGCTTCGTCCTTGATTCCCGCGTAGCTGAGATAGGAACCAAGCAGGGAGGCGAGTATACGGGTATTGGTTCCCAGGCGGCCCATGCACAGGAGTATCTTGTCCATACCGCAGGTCTCCCTGGCGGCCTGGTACACGCCGGGCAGTTCGGCGCTTGTCCGGGGCATGAGGGCTAGTTTGGCTATTTCATCCCCGACACGTCTGAGTTCCGAAAGTTTTGCCGGGATGTCACTGCAGGTTCCTTCAAAATTATGGCAGGACCGGATGATACGGGTGCCGAAGGTTCTGGCGGCTTCTTCGAGGCTCGGCACATTAAGGTCCTCCTCAAGGTCGACATAGGCGAAATTCCTGCGTCTGTCGGCGTCGGCAAAGGCCAGGCCCTGGGACAGGAGCGTAACGCGGGCGCCCTCGCCGCCTGAAAAGCGTCCGCCGTCTATGCCGCGCCTTATGGTCAGTATGACCGGAACGCCGGCCATTTCGGGAAAGCGGCGTATGGAAAATCTCTCGTCAGGGTCAAGGCAGTCAACCCTGAGTTCGGCGAGGTCTGTATACTTCCGGTACTTGTCAAGAAATTCCAGATTCCGGGCAAGGGTTTTCCCTGTCAGGCAAAGGCATATTCTGGACATGGACAAACCTCCTTTAGGTTCCCGGACTTCCGACGGGGCTTCCGCCCGGAGTCCGCCCGGGCTTCCGACTGGATTCCCGCCAGGACTTCCGCCTCTGCGGGCTAAAAATCAGACCGGTATATATAGAGCGATGTTACTGTATCCGCCCCGCCCTCCGCGGCGGCCTTTCTGATATTTACCCTCAGCGCCAGGGGCCAGGGGCGCCGGGAAAAAGCGTATACCAGGGCGTACTCCCCTTCTCCCGGACCGGGGATTTCGGTAAAGCCTGTGCCCAGCGCGGCTTCTGCCTGCAGGCGGGTATCGCCTGTTGTTACGCGATAGGCGCTCCGCGGGCTTACCTGCCATACCCTGTCCTTAAAGAGATAGACATCAAGGGAAGGGTACACAAAAACCACGTCGTCCTGCCAGGGTTCGAGTCCCCTGACCGGATACACCGACTGGGGCGGCCCCGCACGGGAGAGCAGGTCCTCCAGGGTCGCGCCTACAAGGTTCTCGGGATCGGAGGGGCCTGTCCCCGTCTGGGCGGCGAGGCAGAGCGGCAGGAGCAGAAAAAAGACAATGGCGGAACAGGGCGGCGCGCCTTTTTGTACCATGCCGCTCACAACTGCTCAAAGGGCGGGGCGGCCTGGGGATAATGCAGTTCCTGGCGGGTCATCTCCCGGCCCACCATGGAAAGTATCAGCACGGAACCCACAGGGAGTCTGTAGGGTACGGTGAAAGTTCCCCCCGGATGATCGGTTAGAAGTATGCGTTTCCGCTCTCCGCTGGGGAGCAGGGCTTCAAAAAGCACCGGCAGGGGATAGGGGTTCCGGGGGAGTTCGTAGGTAAAAAGATCGAATATCTCGTTGGCGGCCAGGGAAGCCGGGGACGAAACCACTATGCTGAGAGGGGTATCCGAAGGAACCACCGCCTGTCCCTCAGGGCTCTGGGCCACAACCGACTCAGGTCTTTCCCCGGCGCGGGTCTCGCGTATGGAAAAGGCAAAGGCCGCCTGAACGGACCTGAGCTGTTCCAGCGCGGCCTCCAGGGGAAGCCCCACCAGATCGGGAACCTTTATCATGCTCCGTTCAGGCCCCCGGCTTATCACCAGGGCAAGGGCGGTGGGGCCGGAAATATCCGTTCCCGGCAGGGGGTCCTGCTGGAGTATGATTCCCGCCTCTTCCTGGGAATATTCATACATGAGCGGTTCCCTGATCGTTATGAGCGGCCCGCCGGCGCCGCTGTCCCCGGAAGCGGCAAGGGCCTGGAGTTCCATGCGCACATCGTCAATATTGCGGCCCAGAAAATCCTCTACCCGGTCAAGGATAACGCCCTGGCTGACCACAAGGCGCACGCGGCGGCCTGCCTTGACTATGGTCCCGCCCAGGGGTTCCTGTTCCAGTATGGTTCCCCGGTCCCGTGACGACTGGGAATACCGCAGTTGGATACGAGGATACAGTTCCTTGACCTGGAGTTCCAGCAGGGCCTCGGTAAGTTCCTTGCCCCGTATGTCGGGAACCATGGTTTCTTCGGCCCCCTTGACGGCGATAAAAAACACCATCAGGGCGGCAAAACCGACCAGTACGATAACACCCACGACCAGGGAAATAAAAAGCCGGGCGTGGCCGGCCACATAGGATTCCACCGAATCCAGATCAAAACCCCTAAACGCCATTAGTACCTCTTTTATCCTGATATCCCAAAACCGACCCGGTAAAGCCCCTGGCCCCGTTCAAAAAATCCCGCCATTCCAGCGCCTTTCCCGAACGGTACTGGAGGCGGCTTACGCACAGGATACCCTGACCGGTCTGTATCAGTATACCCCGGTCCCTGTCTATGCCGAGAACGGTTCCCGGCGGAGCGCCGGGCCCCCGGAATTCTCCCGCATAGACCTGTCCTTTCAGAATATACAGTTCCGCTTCTCCGTGGCAAGTTACGCAAAGGGGCCAGGGTGTATAGGCCCTGATGCGGGCGTCAAGTTCCCCCGCCGGAAGGGACCAGTCCATATGGCCGTCCTCCTTCTTTATAAGGGAAGTATAGACCGCCCCGCTTTCATCCTGAACTTCGCCTTCGGGCAGGGTTCCTTTAAGGGAACGCAAAAATGAAACAAGAAGGCCGGCGCTTTCCCGTGAAACCAGGCAGCCTAAAGAGGCGGTAGTTTCATCTCCCCCAAGGGGGAGGCGGAGGCGGGCCAGTATATTGCCCGAATCCATTTTGGACGCCAGTTTCTGTATGCTGATTCCCGTTTCTTTTTCCTGTCCAAGTATGGCGGCCTGTAAGGGAGAAGCGCCCCTGTACCGGGGAAGGAGGGAGGGATGAATATTGATTCCGCCGAGGGGAAAGAGGCTTAAAAATTTAGGGCCGAAGATACGGCCGTAGGCAAAGGAAACAAGGAGTTCGCTTCCAAGGCCGGATACGGCCTCCCTCGCCCCGCCGTCGAGTCTCTCGCTTTTCAGGACGGCAAAGGGAAGCCCCCTTCCGGCGAAGCGGGCGGCTATGCGTTCGGCGGCGGCGGCGGTATCGGTGGGCTGGGGAGCGCCCCTCCGTCCCCGGGGACTGTCGGGGTTGGTAAGCAGCCCCACAAGGCTGACGGCCCCTTCAAGGCTGAGGTCCGCCAGGGCTTCCAGGGATGGAACCGCTATGGCCGGGCT
>JAIRXO010000287.1 GCA_031268255.1 Spirochaetaceae bacterium | reverse complement strand
GCTCCGGGGTATGAACCCCGCTTGCGAATCAATATATTTGAAAAAATATTCGAAAAAACCACGGACAAGAAAAAGAAGAAGATTAGCCACCGACCACACTGACTACGGACAATACTGAGCATGAAAAGAATTTTTACCTCGTATTTTTCGGTTCCGCCGCGCCGCAAGAAAGCGCAAAGAAGAAGGGGATCACCACGAACCACACGAACCGCACGAACAGGAACACGGACGATATGCGCAATGCCTTGCTACGGAGAACTGAATCGTGGGGGTGGCGGAATAACAAACGCTTGCGCGTTGGTTATTTTCGGAGTTTTGCACAGCAAAACTCCACTTTACCCATGCAAGCAAGCGTTTTTATGGAGCCAGGGGGAGCCGCGTCGATAAATGGGAACACAAGGCACACCAGTCCGGGAAGCGCAGTATGAGCGCTTCCCGGTTTTGGTATACCATGCGCCCCCCCTTAAAATTTATATTTTGAAAGGGTCTCTTTTTCAAAGCACGGTGCAGGACCGGGCCTTATATAGGGCATGGCTGGTGAAAGGGAGGGGCGGCGCCTCGTGGTTTTTTTGTTTCTGGGGGCCGTCTTTTTCGCGTACTCGGGCGAGAACCCCGGAGGAGCGGAGCTGTCGTTTATGGAGAACATTCAAACTGACTTTCTCTGGTCCTCCTCCTGGAATTACGGAAAAAATTTTGACAACAGGTTGAATCTGCTTTTTTCTTTTCCCCTGTCCAGTGAACCGGGAAAGCGTTCCGATGCCCTGAGTCTGCGTTTCCAGGTTCTTGACCGGAGGCCGGATGTTTTTTGGCAAGAGGGCGGCGGGCTGCCTCCTGTCTCGGCGGGTATTTATCACCGGGCCACAGGGTCGCGGCTTTTATACGGGCAGCTTGAAGAATGGGGGCTTCCCGCCCGTATACGCAATCCCTGGATACGTTCCCTGCCTCTCTTTGAATATCACAGTCCCAGCCTCGCCGACTTAAAGAACGATGTTGCGGCAAATCCCAACAACGCGGCGTATCTCTATCTCGGGAGTCCCGGTTTGGATTTTTCTGGTTTTGGAACCTGGAATGTATTTGTTACCGCCCTCGTCCGGGACGACCATCAGGATTCCTCCCCGCGGAGTCCTGATCTGGGCGGCGGCATACAGGGGAGTTTTTCAAACAGGAGGGTATTCAGAATGGAAGGGTTTTATACTGATCAGCGTCTGGAAGCAACGCGGCCCTCGAGCTGGTTTTCCGCTGCCCCGCCTCTTCCCGGGAGGGACTTTCGTCTCGGCGCCCTCTCGCTCTACTACGCGTCGCCTTTTTTCGGCATTGCGTCTGACGGGGCTTTTTCGGAAACCTTTGCCTATGGCAGGGGGGCTTACGGCAATCTGGGTATACGCTTTAGCGGCAGGGCCTGGAAACTCTCCCTGGCAGCCGACGCCGCCGGGGGCCGTTATGTGGGGAGGGACGGGAAGATACCCGGCAGCGCCTTTCGTTTTGGGGGTACTTTTGAACGAAGGGGAGGCGCGGCGTTTTTCAGTAGCGCGGCAACGCTGAGGGCCAGGGGCATTGGAGAGGGAATAAGCAAAAGCGCCATAAATGTTCGCTGGCGCTTTCCCCAGGGGAAGAACGCGCCACTGGTAAGGCTGTCGGGTTTTTCCCTTAATCTGAAACGGGACAATGATGTTCTTGACTCAAGTCCAAGGCCCCGGGACAGCGCCGCTTTTTCGGCGGGTTTCCGTATGGGAAACATAAGCGCCGAACTGGGCGGAGGGGTAAACTGGGAGGCTTCCCTTGAAGCTCTCCCCTGGCCTGATTTTTCGCGCATCGGGGAAGCCCCCGCTTGGGAGGGAAACGGCAAAATCTCGGCCAAGATACAGTATCTGACTCTGGAAGCCCGCGCCGTCTGTACCGCAGACTATGGCGCGGCGCCGTACTGGGAACGGTATTTCAGCGCCGTCTTTAAGCGCGGCCCGTACCGGCTCAGGGCCGCCCTGTCCTGGACAGGAAAAAACGCGGAGCCGGGTTTTACCCTGAGCTGGCGGTTTAACCTGTAACCGGTACTGGACAGGGCGCCAATCATCTCCGCCAGTATTCGCGGGTAAAAAGAACAAACACCGTCCAGAGCTCAAGGCGTCCTGCTACCATAACAAAGGAATAAAGCCATTTAAGGTGATCGGGGAAGGCGGCGAAATTGCCGGCGGGGCCTATGCCGCCGAAGCCCGCTCCCAGGTTTCCGGTCATCGAAAGGGCGGCGCTGAACGAGGTAAAGGGGTCTATCCCCGACGCGGCGCTTATGAGGGTTGTCCCCATGACTACCATCATATACAAAAAAACAAAGCCTGCGGCGCCGTAGACCACGTCCTTGCGTCCGACTTTTTTGTTAAGATGTACGCTGAAAATTCCCCTGGGGAAGATAGTCCGTTTAAGTTCATTGCCTGCCTGCTTAAAGAGTATTGCGTGGCGTATAACTTTTATGCCCCCCGCCGTTGACCCGGAACAGCCGCCTATAAACATGAGGCACAGGAGTATCATTTTTGCCAGGCTGGGCCAGGCGTCATAATTCGCTATGGAACTTCCGGTGGTGGAAAGTACCGAGGCGCTCTGGTAGGCGGCGTAACGGGCGGCGTTTCCTACCGATCCGTACTGGGGTATGAGGGTGATGGTTATTGCCGCCGAGGCGGTGAGGAAGATGAGGAGGTAGGCTCTGCCTTCGGTATTTGTAACAATATCTTTGAATTTTCCCTTGAGGAGCCGGTAGTAAAGGTTAAAGTTGAGTCCCGAAAGAAGCATGAATACCGTGGCGGTTCCGTCTATAAAGGCCGAATGATACGAGGCAATGCCCTGGGTTTTCGTGCTTACCCCGCCTGAGGCCATGGTGGTAAAGGCATGGCAGAGAGCGTCAAAAAAATCCATGCCGCCTGAGAAAAAAAGAACGGTGAGGATGAGGGTGAGGGCGCAGTAGACAAGCCAGAGCAGTTTTGCCGTGGCGGTAACTTTTGGGGTGATCTTTTCTTTTTCCGGTCCCGGCGCTTCAGCCTTGATAAGCTGAAAGCCGCCGACACCCAGAAGGGGCATGAGGGCCACCGAAAGGAGTACTATGCCCATGCCCCCGAACCAGTGGCTCATGCTCCTCCAGAGAAGGAGGGAGCGGGGCAGGGCCTCCACATCGGCGAAGGTAGTCGCGCCGGTGGTGGCAAAGGCGCAGGTGCTTTCAAAAAAAGCGTTGGTAAAACTTATGTCAGGAACAGTATGGGGAGAAAGGCTCCCTCCGGCAAGGTAAAAGGGAATGGCCCCCATAAAACCCGCTGATACCCAGGTTATAAAGACCAGTATAAAACCGTCCCTCGGCCTCAAATGGAAGGGTTTCTTCCGCATAACAAACAGGGCCGGCAGGGCCGCCGCGAGGGCAAGGCTCATGGGAACGGCAAAGGCCCGTACCATGGCGCTTTCGCCGCTTGCCACGGCAAACACCAGGGGGGGAATCATGGTACAGGCGACGAGGCCCAAAAAAAGGAGCAGTATTAGGAGAGGCTCCGTAATCCGCATGACGCGCACCGTACTGCCTCCAGTATTCGCGGGAGAAGAAAACCAGCGCGGTCCACAACTCAAGACGGCCTGCTATCATGATAAAAGAAAGCCCCCACTGCACATAGCCGGGAACAGAAGCAAAGGTGGAACCGGGCCCGAAGGTTCCGAGGCCCAGGCCTATATTCCCCAGGCTTATGAGGGCCGCGCTGAGGGACGAAAACAGATCAAAGCCCGCGCTGCTTACCAGGAGGGCGGCGGCAAAAGCCATGACAAAGTACAAAAACA
>JAIRXO010000193.1 GCA_031268255.1 Spirochaetaceae bacterium | reverse complement strand
CAGGACCGCCGTCATTTCCGTCAAAGCGAAGGGGCAATGTTCCCTCTCTTCCTTATCGGAGTAAGAGAGAAAAAAAATAAATTTCAGCGGCGTATAAAAAAGGCTGCCCCTGACTCCGGCAAAACCGGAGCCGTTACAGGCAGCCTGTCATGGGCTTTCTCTTGGAATGTTCCGCTATTGAATGAGCAGTGTTTTTGGATCCAGCCGGAGGGCCATGGCGTCGGGATTATAGGCGTCCCTGTCCCTGGATACCGAAAGCTCTATATGGTCCTGCCTGGGTTCGAGAACAATAATGATGTCGAATATATCCGCGAAGCCGTTAAAAATCACCGGAATCTTGTGTTTGTCATAGAGACTGGCAAGCGGAGGCTGGCCGGAACTCACATTGCAGCTATACCATACCTCAAGATTGAGTTCCCCGGCGAAGGCTTTTACCGCGGCGAGCCTTTCCCTGGTGCTTCTCGAAAAATCAAAGCCGTCGATGATAAGGGAATCGGCCTTAAAGCCCCCTTCGCTTATCATGGCCTTGAGGCTGCGGAGTATCATGTCGCTGGTAACGCCGTCCTGGTTAAAATTCATCAGAACCCGGTTCTTGATGAGTTCGGCCTTTATCTCCTGGACCTTTTCCAGGTTTTTTTTCTTTATGAATTCGTTGAAAATATCGGTGTACCAGGTCAGTACATAATCGGTATGCTGGGAAAACGATACATGGATTACTTTCTTGTTCTGCAAAAGTTTGTCCAGGGCTATCTGTACCAGGACGGCGGTCTTTCCTATGCCGCTCTGGGCCGCCACAACGCCTATTTCCCCTGTTTTAAGCCCTCCGTGTATGGACTTTTCAAAAACCCGCACAGGGCTGCGGGATACTAACTCTTCTTTTATCACTTGCCTTTCCTCCTGTATAGGCCGTCACGTTCTGCCGTACCGGTGTTATCTGGCGCCTTTGCGCTTTTCCGCGTATTCTTTTATCAAAGCCTCGGAAATGCCCGCCGGAACTTTGCCGTATTTTTCGAATTCCATGGTGAATTCCGCCTTGCCCTGGGTCAGGGAACGGAGTACCGTGGAATACCCGAACATTTCGCTTAAAGGAACCTCCGCTTCGATGCGGGAGAAGATTCCGTCCTCGGTTGACGCGGCTATTATACCACGGCGCTGGTTAATAGAGGCAAAAATATTTCCCTGAAATTCAGTGGGGCCTTCAACCGCGACCTTCATGATGGGTTCGAGAATACAGGGTTTTGCCTTTGGGTAGGCTTCCCTGAACGCGCCTATGGCGGCCATCTGAAAGGCAATATCGGAGGAATCTACCGGATGGTACTGGCCGTCATTGATAACGCAGCGCACATTGACGATGGGGAAACCGATGAGGCTGCCCCTTTTCATGGCTTCCTTAAAGCCCTTGTTGCAGCTCGGGATAAAATCGTTGGGAATGGCGCCGCCCTTGATGTTGTCAACAAATTCAAAATCGCCGCCGTCCCAGGGTTCCATGTAGCCGGCGACCCTGCCGTACTGCCCCGCGCCGCCGGTCTGCTTTTTATGGGTATAGTTGAAATCGGACCGCTGGCTTATCGCTTCCCGGTAGGCGACCTGGGGCATGCCGGTCTCGACTTCGCACTTGTATTCCCGTCTCATCCTTTCGATATAGACCTCAAGATGAAGTTCGCCCATGCCCTTGATGATGGTTTCGTTGGATTCGCCGTCCACATAGGTCTGAAACGTGGGGTCCTCCTTGGTAAAGCGGTTCAGGGCCTTGGCCATCTGGTCGGCTGACTTTTTGTCCTTGGGATTGACCGCCAGGGAGATGACCGGTTCGGGCACGAACATTGAGGTCATGGCGTAGTTGCCGCCGCCGCAGAAGGTGTCTCCCGACGCGCAGTCAATGCCAAAGAGGGCCACAATGTCTCCGGGAGCGCCCTCGGTGATGTCCTCCATGTTGTCGGCGTGCATGCGGACCAGGCGTCCTACCTTGAACCGCTTGCGCGCCCGGGTATTGTAAAGCTCGTCGCCCTTCTTGAGGGACCCCTGGTAGATGCGGACATAGGTAAGCTGCCCGTACTGACCGTCCTCGAGCTTAAAACCCAGGGCAATGGTGGGGAGTGTTTCGTCAGCCTTTAGTTCAATCTTTTCTTCGTTCTTGTCCAGGTCCAGCGCGTAGTTTTTAACTTCGGTAGGGTCAGGCAGATAGCGGGCAACCCCGTCCAGAAGAGTCTGAATACCCTTGTTCTTGTAGGCCGAACCCAGCATCACAGGCACAAACTGTTCGGCCAGGGTTCCGGTACGGATAGCGGTGTAGATCATTTCCTCGGGTATGGTTTCGCCGGAGAGGAATTTTTCCGCCAGCTCGTCCGAGAACATGGAAATGGCGTCAAGCAGTTCTTCCCGGTACTTTTCCGCATCCTCTTTAAGATGGGAAGGAATCTCGGCGTAGCGCAGTTCTGTCCCCTGGTCGCCGTCAAAATAAACAGCTTTCATGGTAACGAGGTCCACAATGCCCTCAAGTTTGTCCTCAAGGCCAATGGGAAGCTGAATCATCACCGCGTTAAGGGCAAGTTTTTCCCTGAGCTGGTTTTTTACCTTGAAAGGATTGGCCCCCGTGCGGTCGCACTTGTTTATAAAGGCGATGCGGGGCACATGGTAGCGTTTGAGCTGCCTGTCCACCGTGATGGACTGACTCTGAACGCCGCCGACGGCACAGAGCACCAGTATGGCCCCGTCCAGAACCCTGAGGGAACGTTCTACCTCTATGGTGAAATCCACATGGCCGGGGGTGTCGATAAGGTTGACCGTATAGTCCTTCCAGCTTACCTGGGTTGCCGCGGACTGAATCGTAATACCCCGTTCCCGCTCAAGCTCCATGTGGTCCATGGTCGCGCCGACCCCGTCTTTGCCTCGTACCTCGTGAATAGCGTGAATTTTATTGCTGTAAAATAAAATCCTCTCGGAAAGGGTTGTTTTACCCGAATCAATGTGCGCGCTGATACCGATATTCCGCATTTTGGTAATATCAAAGCTCATCTATTACTCCTTTTAGTGTACCCATGCGTTGGACCTGTTTGGAAACTGAGTCTACCGGACAACTTCACATTACCGGGGAACATACGCCATAGTTTTCTAAAATATAGCAAAAACAAGGAAGAAATTCAACTGGCCTACCTGTCATGGCGGCAATTCCAAATTCGGAATAGCCACTGACCACACTGACGAATCAATGAACGATTCTACGGTTACTCATAGTATCTTATCGTCTTTTCCGTATAGTCCGTGAGCTCCCCCGCGTAAGCGGGTTCTTCGTGGTTAAATTTGGAATTGTTGACTCTTTTGCGGAAACCATTGACAAATTTTCCGTAATTGCTACAATGTTTCCATGTTCGTGGCAACAGCTCACAGCTCACAGCTCACAGCTCACAGCTCACAGCTCACAGCTCATATTATACACATAAGCGGCAAAAAAATCTACTAGACGCAGTGCCTCATAAATAATCTAACCGAAAAGAGAACATGCCTCATAATAAAAATCTAACCCAAATATGCTTATCCGGCGGAGGGATCGGAGGGCGTTATGGGGTTAAATTTGAAGACAAAACAGGCACTAACCGGGGAACTGGC
>JAIRXO010000182.1 GCA_031268255.1 Spirochaetaceae bacterium | reverse complement strand
GCGGAGGAACGGGTAATGTACCCGCCGAACAGCAGTATGCGCGCTTCCAGATTTAGGTATACCATGTGCTCCCCCTTCTGTGGTTGATATTCTTTTGCGATGGACAGGTGGGCAAAACCGGATAAATGTACTATATATATTTTAAGGAGTACATGATGTCCACGATTTTTACCCGCTGTTCTGTACGGAGTTATCTTTCGAAGCCGGTGGAGGATGACAAGATTGAACGTATTCTCAGGGCGGGTTTTCAGGCTCCGTCGGCCCATAACCGGCAGCCCTGGGAATTTCTTGTGGTGAGCGATAAGGGGGATCTCAAGGCTATTGCGGGGATGAGTCCCTGGTCGGCTATGGCCGAAAAAGCGCCGCTTTGTATTGCCTGCTGCGCCGATACGGAGCGGGCCAGGTTTGATGATTCCGGCGAGACCTGGTGGGTGGAGGACCTCGCGGCGGCGACGGAAAATATTCTGCTTCAGATAGAAGAAGAGGGGCTCGGCGGTGTATGGCTTGGCTGGTATCCTGCCATGGAGCGGGTCAAATCTTTTTCCGCCCATTTTGGCCTTCCTTCCCATATAGTGCCGTTTTCTCTGGTCGTGCTGGGTTATCCGGCCCACCCGCACAAGAGTACTGGCCGCTATGACGGGGCCCGTGTGCATTATGGCCGCTGGGCATGAAGATAGTAATTACCGACGACCGTTTTGGCTGGAATGATGAAGAAGAAAAAGCCCTTGCCGGTCTTGGCGCGGAGCTTGTTGTCGCTTCGTGGCGTAACGAGGACGAACTGACAGCTTTCTGCGCTGACGCCGACGCCCTCCTGGTCAATCAGGCGCCGGTAACCCGCGGGGTTATACAGGGGCTTAAAAAGTGCAGGGTGATTTCCCGCTACGGCATAGGCTATGACAATGTGGATATAAGGGCCGCCGAAGAAAAGGGGATATGGGTAACTAATGTACGGGGTTACTGTACCGAGGAAGTTGCCGAACACGCCCTCGGTATGCTCCTCTCCTGTGTGCGCCGCATCCCTGTCAAGGATCATGCGGTCCGCTCCGGCAGGTGGAATATCAAGGCGCCCATCAGGCGTATGTCGGGCCGTACTCTGGGCATCATGGGTTTTGGCGCTACGGGCAGGGCCTTTTGGGAGAAGGTTCAGGGCTTTGGGTTCAGCCGCATACTCATAGACGATCATCACGGGGGGGAAAGGCTGCTGCCCGGCATGGCGGGCGAGGCGGCCTGTTTTGACTTTCTTATACGGGAGTCTGATTTTATTTCGCTTCATATACCGCTGCGGGAAGAAACCAGGCATATAATAAACCGGGAAAGCATAGGCCGCATGAAAGACGGTGTTATACTTATCAATACTTCCCGGGGGCCTGTCATTGACGAGGAGGCTCTTACCGGCGCGCTGGTTTCGGGAAAGATAAGCGCCGCGGGGCTTGATGTATTTGAACAGGAGCCGCTCCCTGCAACCAGTCCCCTTTTGGGTCTGGAAAACGTGATACTCACCGACCACAGTGCCTATTACAGCGAGGAGGCGGTTTCTGTTCTCAAGACCATGACGGCGATGAACGCCAGGGAAGTGCTTGAGGGCATGGCGCCGAAAAGTCCGGTCAACAGTCCGAAAGCCGCGCTATAGGCCGCGGGTCCGCGGGAGGATTTTATGGAAGGAATGAACACGAGGATGATTCTGGAAGGGTTTGGCATGGGGGCTTCTTTATTGGTGGCGCTGAGTCTTACCATGCAGAATATCAAGCGGCTCAGGATACTTAATCTGATTGGTTCGATTGCCTTTGCCGCATACGGGGCGGGGATTCGTTCGGCGTCAGTGGTGATTCTCAATCTTTTTACCGTAG
Source organism: Spirochaetaceae bacterium (assembly GCA_031268255.1). Taxonomy (GTDB): domain Bacteria; phylum Spirochaetota; class Spirochaetia; order Treponematales; family Breznakiellaceae; genus JAIRTD01. The sequence continues at coordinate 1,811 of JAIRXO010000182.1, read as the reverse complement.
GGGTCAATATCTATTACCTCATCCGCATGAGTTATGGGAATAAAGCGCCGGGCGGCTTTGCGGTTTCCCGCGTGGACCCCAATACCGATGACTATGTGCGGCGTTTTGTTGATTTTAATGTTCAGGATATATGCCGCTTTTTTCCGTCCTTTAACCCTGATATTGAAACAGGAACCCTGGCGGGCGCGGACTGTTATTTTATACTCAGGGAAACCCTGCCGGTGTCCCTCATCGCCTTCCGCAAAGGTCCTGATTCGGAGATAGCCATACTGCTTGACTATGCCATACCGGCTTTCCGGGATTACCGTAACGCGAAATTCTTTTTTGAAAACGCGGTAAAAGAGCTTGCCTCCGAGGGGGATGTCTTTGTGGCCAAGGCGGAAGTGCCCGCCCATAAGACCTACCTGAAACGTTTGGGTTTTGAGGAAGTTGAAAAAACCGACGGCGGCATTTTATTCAGGAAACAGGTTTCTTAACCAGGCGTGAAATTTTATGGAACTCCTTTCCGGCAGTGATGCGGATATACTCAGGGCGGCGGCGGCCCTTAAAGAAGGCGCTCTTGTTGTCTTTCCTACCGAGACTGTCTACGGGCTTGGCGCTGATGCCTTTAACCCGGATGCCCTGGCAAAAGTTTTTGCGGTAAAAGAAAGGCCCCTGTTTGACCCTCTGATTATTCACATAGCCGGTCTTGACGCTCTGGACCGTATCGTTGAGTTTTCCCTCCTGGGACAGGAAGGACGGAAAAGGCTTACCCTGCTCGCGGCATCGCTCTGGCCGGGGCCCCTTACCCTGGTTCTTCCCAAAAAGAAGGAAGTCCCCGGACTTGCCACAGGCGGACTTGCCACAGCGGCGCTGCGTTTTCCTGATCATGACCTTGCCCAAAAACTTATCAGGGCTTCCACCAACGCCGTGGCGGCGCCGAGCGCCAATCTCTTTGGCCGTCTCAGTCCTACCCGGGTGGAACATGTGCTTGACCAGCTTGGGGACAGGGTCGATTATATTATTGACGGCGGCAGACTCCGGGTGGGACTTGAATCTACGGTACTGGACCTTACTTCGCCTTGCCCCCGCATATTGCGGCCCGGCGGAACGTCTCGGGAAGATATAGAAAAAACCATCGGGCCTGTGGAAGGGCCAGAGTCCCAGGCGAAACGGCCCGCGCCTGCCGGGGCAAGCCGGGAAGGCGGGGAAGGCGGGTTCCCCCTGGCGCATCAGGGGCTCCTCTCGCCGGGGCAGCTTACCAGCCACTACGCGCCCCGGACCACCCTCCTTTTGTATTCCCCGGCTGAAATGGAAAACCTTGCCTATAACGGCAGGGCGGCCTATCTTTTTTTTGACGCGCTTTCCAGGGACCGCTGGCTCAGTGCGCGTTACGCCTCAGGCGGCGCCCCTGCCAATGTCAGGGCGCTTTGCGAAACAGGAGACACAAGACGGGCGGCGGCAAATCTTTTTGCCCTGCTCCACGAACTCGACAGCGGCGGCTATGAGTGCATCCACGCCGAAACAGCGCCCCCTTTAGGACTGGGCCCGGCCATAAACGACCGGCTCTCCAGGGCCGCGGCGGAGACCTGAGAGGGTGATTAGCATATTTATTTTTCGACCTCACGGACCAAAAAAGGTGACTGGCACCAAATTTGGCGGCCCTTCGAGACGCGGCGGTATACCGTGGTTGGGGGGTAGGCGCAAACCGTGTTTGCGCCGTAGGCGGCCCTTCGAGACGCAATGGCATACCGTGATTGGGGGGTAGCGGAGAAGCGTTTTTGCGGAGCAAAAACCTTCGGAGCGTAGGGGGGCCGGAAGCTCCGGTCCTT
>JAIRXO010000169.1 GCA_031268255.1 Spirochaetaceae bacterium | reverse complement strand
GTATACTTGTCCTATTCAAGATAAACATAATATACTCCCGGTTGTATAAGTATCAAGCAAAACGATTAAAAATGGACAAACCTGAAAATGTGTCACCATGAAAAAGTGACAAAAAGGGGGAAGTGTTGCGTAAATCAGGCAAACAGAATGGTCAGCCCAAACGGACAAAGTCATATATTTTTGATGCCCTTCTGTTACTGATGGATGAAAAGCCCTATAATAAAATAACCGTTTCCGACATTACCAAAAGGGCGGGGATAGCGCGGCAGACATTTTACCGCAATTATAATAAAAAGAACGATATTATTGAACAATACCTGACGAAATCTTTCAATATGGAATTATTAATGCCGGAAAATGCTGAAGGCGATACGAAAAAATCCGGTCTTGTGCTGACTTTTGATCTTGGATATATAATCAGCCACAAAGAAAATTTAATGAAAATTATCTTAAAAATAAATATTGAAAATTTATTTTCTTCCCGGTTTCGGGAGTGGTCAAAAGATTTAAAAAATTTAATTGACAATTATAGAGATAAACTAAGCGCCGAAGAATATGAGATATATCGTTACAATGTCTATTATCAGGCAATTGGATCGATGTATATTCTTGCCGATTGGCTGAAAAATGATATGCCTTTGCCGGTTGAAAAATTACGGTCCTTCTTAAACGGTTTTATTCTCCCGGATTCATTGCAGCACAAACATATTCCCAATATTATTATCCGGTTAAAAAATGAATAGGGAATAAACAATTAATAGGCCAGTACCGCGGGAAGGGATATGTCGCTTTGTACGCGGCGGAGGGCTATGAGGCGCAGGCCGTCCGCTTCCTGTGTTCTGGTTTCGTAATTGCCAATCCGGGGAAGCCTGTGTTCGGGGTATAGGGTGCGCTTTCCGATATTGCCGCTGGAGCCCGTTATCAGTATGATACAGCAATGGCCCAGAATACTGATTTATACCCCATTTTAAGGTCCTACGCAAACAAGAATCATTCGCCCTATGTGGCTATTGATTCTTTTATCGATGTTCTGGGCAAAACCGCCAAACGGAATGTGGGCGATCATCCTGAATGGACGCGCTGGGTTGATGATACGGCCCTCAAGGTATGGGAAGACCTTACCCCCCTGGTTGAGGACGGCCATTGCCAGATTATCGACTTGGACGGAAGCAGCCGTATACTGCTCCTTCATTTTTATGTTGAACTTGTCCAGCAGTCCTGGCAGAACCTTGACGCCCAGGCCGACCTTCCCTTTTATGATGAAAATTCCTTCCAGGTTCCTTTTCCCCAGAGCCGTATACGCCCGGTAAGTGTTGAATTTGATTTTCCCTCATATATAGAACAGCCCCAGGAGAGCATACTTCCCATTATCAAGCTGATTTTTCCGGGAAACCTGGGGAATACTCTGGTGCTGGCCAACATGATTCCCAGCCCGCTCATGGAAGCGGCTATCCTCAAAATCAGAAATCTTATGCGTTCCCATAACAACAAGGAGTACTTCCTGCATAAGCTCATTCCGGCCTTCCAGGGCAAGGAAACCCAGCTCCGGGAGGCCCTTAACCAAATCGTGGTCAAGCCTTTTGAGGCCCTGCGCATCATGCGGGACAGCGGCGAATTCATCTTCCTCTTCTGGGCCTATTTCAACAATCTTCTGAAACACGATATAAATCAGAAAAAAGAACCTTTGCCCGCCGAGACCGGAGCCCTTCAATCTGTATACATCATCGAGGTGTTCAACAATTACTACAAGGGAATCGCGGTACGGAAGAAGGAGCAGGAGCTTGCCCTTAAAAATCTTGAACTTCAGCTTGGCAAGCCTCCTTTCCTCTATACCCTTGACGACATTATCAAGTTTGTTGACCACAAGGGTATTCCCCTGCTGGGCCAGTACAGCCAGGAGGCCCTGGAGCATTACCTCAAAACCAAAACAACCGAGGCAAAGGAGGACGAGCTTCCTGAAATGCTCATCGTCCACGGCCTTCAGGACGAACGCTGGTTTGTCAAAAAAATCAGGATGCTCCCCCTCTGCGCCCGGCTCCTCGCCGATGCCAGGGTCCGCATACGGCGGGCCATATCCAAACGCTGGCTCAGGCTCCTCAAACAGTACCAAAACGAATACGCCATGGATAACGATGAGGAATTCGAAAAACTTCTCCAGAAGTACCTTTATGAACTGGCTCCGACTCTGGGCGCGGTGCTTGGGGACCAGAAACTCTACCTCGCGTACTGCGAACTCGAAAAGGTCCAGGGGGGCATACCCGAATCCAGCAGAATCTACATTGACGGGGTACTCATACCGCTTGCCAGCCTCCTGCTTATACGGCGGAAGGATATTCTCACCGATACCAGGATGCTGCTCCCCTTCTGGTATACCGTACCCATCATCAGCGAAATTATCGCGTTTTTTAAGAACTGGGGCAAACAGCGGAACCTTAAAAAAAGGCGCCGGCAAAAAGAACAGGATGCCGGGGAAGAGGACCTGCTTCCGGCCAAACAGAGCGATCTCCAGCAGCACCGGCTCAGGGCAGCCGCCCAGGAACTCCGGGATTCCCTTATTCCCGACGGCTATACCCTGGACTCCTACCTCGCGCTGCTCCATGACCGCTGGAACCGGCTCCTGGGCAAACAGGCAAAAAAGAACCTGACCGAGGACATTCATTCCCTGATACGGGACCGGCTCAGGCATACCCTGCGCATACAGCCCAACGCGGTGCTGACCGAGGCTTCTTTTTCCCGGATGGCCGACAAGATTATCATGGACACCCCCACCCTGTCCCAACTCAGCGCCCAGGATTCGCTCAAGCTGTATATTCAACTTTATATGGTAAAAAATATTTTGAATATAAAATTTTCAGGCCGAAGCTGAAGCAGAGTCCACGGCCAGCCCGTATAGTGTATAGATTCCGCGCGGGATCAATACACTTACTGGAGGCAGTATGAATAACCTCAATTCTATTTTAATTGAAGGGAATCTGGTCAAAGACCCAACTTTCCGCGTTACCGCCAGGGGGACTCCCCTTTGTACTTTTACCCTGGCGTCCAACCGCTATTACAGGCAGGATACCGAACTGGAAAAGGAAGTAGGGTTCTTCGATGTTGAAACATGGTCCAAGCTCGCTGAGAGTTGCAATAATTTGGGCCGTAAAGGCCGGGGCGTGCGGGTAGTAGGGAGGCTCAAGCAGGACCGCTGGACCGGGCCTGACGGCAAATCCCATTCGAGGGTTGCCATAGTGGCCGAACATGTGGAATGGCGGCCCGACTTTAAAAAGGAAGGCGGAAAAAGTTTCGAAGCGAATCACGCCGCGGAGGCTCTCCCGTCCGGCGCGTTCCCGCCTGGAGGGTTCCCGCCTGGAGGGTTCCCGCCCGGTACGTTCCCGCCCGGAGGGTTTGCGGAGGAACCCGTTGCCGAACTTGAAGCGGTTCCCGAGGACGCCGTGCTGACCTTTTAGGGAGAGCGAGGATCAACTGCCGCGCCATACCGGCGCGGCAGTTCCCCTGGCCATGAGGATTACACCCGCAGAGCCTCGTCCGGCGAGTAGAACCCGTCTTTCCAGTTAAAGCGGCTCACGTTGGGAAGGGGGCGCTGATTCATCAGGGCGTCCATGATGTCCCGGTAATCCTTTTTGCGGAGCTGCCTGTAGCGGAAATCCAGAATGAACCGCTTAAAGCCGCTTGCCTCAAGGAAGGGAATTTTATCAACCAGGGAGAAAGGCTGTCCGGGAATCACGATACTCCCTTCTCCCCGCGTAAGGAGTTCAAAGCCGCCGCCCTTGTTATCCTCAAAATTACCGAAGGTATAGATGGAACTCAGATCCGACCGTATCCTGAACAGGGCGGGCCAGGCAAAGACAGGAACAAAAACACTCCGCCGGCGGTTTTCCGCGACGGTTTTTTCGAGATTCTGGCGGTTGTTTTCCAGGGGGGACACAAAATAATCAAGGCCAAGGCCGGAAAGAAAACGCTGGGCCCAGCGGTTAAAGGTATACAGGCAGGGTCCGGCGACAAGCGTTACGCGCAAGCCCCTGAAACAGGCCAGGTGGCCGGGGTTGTTTACTATAAAGGCCCTGTACCCCGCCTCTACAAGGGGAATAATATCCCGCGCGTAATCGCCGTCCATGCTCTGGGGAAAATACGGATCAAGGTCAATGATGATTTCGCCCGGATTAAAGGGCAGGGGGCTTCCGGCTCCCCGCATGGACGGCCCCGCCTTTTTTAACAGGGCGGAAGCGGTTTTCGGGCTGTAGCCCAGGATAACCCTGGCAGGTCTGCGGGACTGAAGGACAAACAGATCCTCGACCGCGTCAACAGCGGCGTAAAGCCCTTCGGGGAAAGGCCCTTTGCCGCCTGAGGGGGCCAGGTCGCAGGGCGGGGCCCTGTCCCTGCCCGGCTGACGGCGGAAAGGCGCGAGGTCCCTGGGCAGCACTTGGGCGTAACGCCTTGACCCGGCTTTAAGGCTGATAAGGTAGACTGAGTCGCCCGCCTCAAAGCCGTCGGGAATGGAAACCCACAAGCCCCCTGATGCATCTTCGCGCAAATACGTTACCCGGTGGGACACGCGGTCCGAATCATCGGCCCTGTGGAGCCGTATGGTATCCCCTTCCTCTATAACCGCATCCTGTTCCCGGACCGTATCCTGTTCCTGGCCGGAACGCGCGGCAAGCAGCCCCCGCCGCCCGTCGCCGCTTCCGGTAACCTTGAGCAGGGGACCGAGGCTTATGCCGGTGCCTCCGTCCTGTTCAGCGTTGAGCCAGGCGGAAGGATTGTTTTGGTAAAAATAGAAAGTCGTTTTTTCCCGGGCAAAATCTTTTTTTAATTTTGAAAGTCCCCCGGCAAGCGCCGCCTCCCGGTCTCCGTCAAGGCCGTCAATGACCCTGCGGTAGGCCGATACTACAGTCCCCACATAGCCGGCGCTCTTCATCCTCCCTTCAATCTTGAAAGCATTGACCCCCGCTCCGGCCAGGTCGGGAATGTTCTCAAGAAGCTGTAAGTCGGCTGGGCTGAAATAGTAACCCTTTTCCGCCTGCTGATGATAAAGCCGCCGGCATGCCTGGGTACACATACCCCGGTTCGCCGATTTTCCCCCCAAAAAACTGGAGAAAAGACAGAGCCCCGAAGCGGAGACACAAAGCGCCCCGTGGACAAAGACCTCCAGCGCCATATTGGTTTCCTGCCTGATAGCCCGTATTTCGTCCAGGGAAAGCTCGCGGGCAAGGACCACCCGCGAAAAGCCCTGTTTGGAAAGCAGGTTTACCCCCTTGGCAGAGGCAATGTTCATCTGGGTTGACGCGTGGAGTTTAAGTGAAGGAAAATGTTCCTTGACCAGGCAGGCAACGCCGAAATCCTGAACAATAATGGCGTCAGGCCCCACCGCGGCAAGGTACTTTAAAAATTGAAAAATCCTGTCCCCTTCGCGCTGTTCAAATACCGTATTCACCGTTACATAGATTTTTTTCCCCATGCGGTGCAGGCTGCGTACCGCCCCTTCAAACTGGGAATAGGCAAAATTGGAAGTTCTCATGCGGGCGTTAAAATTTTTTAAGCCCAGATATACGGCATCCGCGCCTTCGCCTATGGCCGCGTCCAGCGCCTCAGGAGAGCCCGCGGGCGCCAATAGTTCTATTTTAGACATAAGTTCTCCCGGCCCCGGCCAATTGTAGATACATGGCTTAATTATATCGCATAATTCCGTGTCCGGGAAGGCATCCCTTTCCCTCAAAGCCTTGCAATCATCACTGTTTCATAGTATTTTTGAATGAGGAGATACACATGAGCGCAGGAATAACGGTTAATTCAGGTAACTTTAAAGTTGAAGTTACAGATTCATCCGTTCCGGTATTAGTGGATTTTTGGGCCGCATGGTGCGGACCCTGTAAGATGATAAGCCCCATGCTGGAGCAGATAGCAGACGAATACTCAGGAAAACTCAAGCTCGGAAAGGTTAATGTTGATGAGGAAGCCGCCCTGGCTGAACAGCATGACATTACATCCATACCGACACTGGTAGTGTACAAGGACGGCCAGATAGTCAATCAACATTCGGGAGCCCTTCCCAAGCACGAGTTGGAGAATCTTTTTAAGCCCTACCTTTAAGAGCCGGCTCCGAAACCAGACTCAGGCGCCGTGAACCGATGCGGCGGCGGGGATCAGGGTTCGTATCGTTTTGTGCTGTTTTCCCTGCCCGGCGTTGCCTGGTTTCTGGCGGCTATGTACCAGTCGTGAGGATCATTGCTGTCGGATACCAGCTCGTCCCTGCACAGGGTCTGCGTGGCCGTACTCCCCTGGGAAGAAAACGCCTCGGAAGGATTTATACACGGAGGATCGCCCGAAGGCTTCCACGCGCCCGCGTCGTTTAAGAACCCGGCAAAGCGGGCCAGATTTTCCTTTGCCCATGACCCGGAAGATGTTTCGCTGAATATAATGCCGTCGAGAACCGTCCCGTCCTGGTCAACCAAGGCTATGCCGTCGGTTTTCCGCAGCCGTTCCGTGTTTCCGGGAATCCAGAAATCCCTGGCGCCGCTTGCCTCATACCCTTCCGACGCTTCAAGATCGTCCCCGGTCTCGTCAAGACTTGCGTTGTCTGTTTTGCGGAGATGAAGCACAATGTACTCCCCCTCCCCGACTTCCACAGGTTCGAATTCGTAGATTGGTTCCGCCTCTATCGCCGTCATCACTCTGAGGGCGCCGAGATTCCCCGGTGTGGATGTTTTCAACTCGATAAATTCACAGCGGGGATTTGAATATTCTGTTCTGATTTCGTTGATGACCAGGACAGGAAGGGAATCGTTTCTGGTTCTGAACGGAATAAGCACTTCCAGAGTGTTGCCTTCTTCGTCCGCAACCAGGAGATCGGCGGAAACCCTGCTCCCGCCGGGCAGGCCCTGTTCGAAGCGCAGCCGGACAAGCCCACCCGCGTCAAGCAGTTCCGCCTCCAGCAGTTCAGTGTCCAGAGGGGGGTCAAAATCAATACAGCTCAGGGACACCGGCCGGGAAAAGCTGAATTCCATTATCCCGCCGGAAAGAACCCGGTAACCCAGGAATACCGGAGTCTCGGTACTGAGCCCCAATATCCTTTCAGGCGCCGCGCTGGGCGAACAGGCGCAGGCGGAAAACACAAGGCCCAGCGCCAGGAGCCGCGCCATGAACACGATAGAAAGCGGACAGCGGGCCTGCCGGGACGGTAAACCCCTGGTACGAACAACAGCGTTTTTGTTTCTCATTTTAAGCCTCCGTATATATACGGGCCCACGATGAAATCTGCTTTGAAATCGCCTTAATTGTATTCCTTTAATTTATCATCCAATACACATTATGATACACATTCAGTGAGTATAAATAGTAATGTATTCATTACGGTCTTAGCCGGATGACGCGGGAGGGAAGCCCCCGGCCGTTATACGCTCGGCGAGCAGGGCCACGGCGCGGTCCAGGATTCCCGACAGGGGAAGGCTCTCAAGTCCGGCAATAAAAAAATGTTCCTGT